>NZ_JAZHLJ010000099.1:0-10883 GCF_036549495.1 Aurantimonas sp. C2-5-R2 | reverse complement strand
CTGGGGCATTACCATGTCGATACGTTACCTGCGCCCTCAAGGGTAAATTCCCGGGTGGTCGATGTCTCATCGTCATTGGCACGGAGGGTGCACCAGGTCACGGCGGTCGCCGCCCACGCATCTTAGGCACGCGTCGACGTTGAACAGGACTTGACATACCTGGCGCGCGAACGGCTCGCTGCTCAGATGCTCCCCGCCTTCCGCGATCGGAAGCTGGCCGGAAATGAAGGCAAGGCCCTCGTGCGTGCTGACGTGCGAATAATGTCCTACGGGCGCTATCAACGATCAATGCGCTTTTCGCTGTTTCTCCTACGACGGCTCGACATGAGAATCCCACTGCTTAGACGTCGCTGCACGACGCCGCATCTAGGGGCCCAGACCGGAGCCCGCCGGTTTGAAGGATCGGTCCTGCCGATCAGCTCTCTTCCTCGATATTATGGACGATCTTCCCGCCGACCAATGTGATGTCGGCCGTGATGTCGACTAGTTCCTCCGCGGGCACCCTCAGCGGGTCGTGCGACAGCACCGCCAAATCCGCCTGCTTCCCAACCTCGATGCTCCCGCGGCTGTTTTCGTCGAAGGTAAGATAAGCTCCTTCGAGCGTCGCCGCCCGAAGCGCCTCATAGCGGCTTATGCGCTGCCCCGGCGCTATCTCTTCGTCGGTATACTGATCTAACCTGCTCACGCAGTGCCACATCGGATGGAACAGCGAGATGGGAACGTTATCGGTGGCCAGAGAAACGTGGATTCCCGCATTGATCAAGGAGCGCATGGGAACAATGTCATGGGCGGGATCGATGCCTTTTTTACTCTGATGCAGGTGCCCCTCGCGCCGAATATGGCGGTTAGTATGTGTCGTCAGCACCAAACCCAGCTTCTTAATCCGCTCGATGTCGCGCCTCGTGATGATGCTGATGTGGCCGATCACCCACCGTTGCCTGTCGATCGGGATGACCTGATGAACTTCCTCGAACACGTCCAGCAATTCGAGCGAAAGGCCGCCCGGCCGAATCCCCAGCCGCGCTGCTGTGATAAGCAAGTCCTTTAACTGCTCGCGAGGCAAGGCAGTGTTGTAGTTAAATCCGGCCCAACCTGTGTAAGGCGCCGCCTGCGATCTGAGCATGTTCTCGACCGTTACGTCCGGCGAGACAAAGAATCCGAGCATGCGCAAGTCGTCGTCGCCAATCCCAGACCCGCTAAGCCAAGATCCCCAGTTCTCGAGGAGCCAGCTGTTGCCCTGCGATCCGGTGTCTGACCAACTGGGGCTGAATGCCAGTCTGGCTCTGACGGTCATCTCTTGCCGATCGTGCAATTCGCGGTAGGCGTCATACAGCTCCGCTGCCACGCCGTGCTCCTCGAATATTCCTGTGGTGCCCACGGCATTGTACGCCCTCATAGAATCGCGCAGTCCTTGCACCCGATGCTCGTGCGTAAATCTAGGCATCATCTTGAACACGCTCAGTTCGAGCACCGGCATGAAATTCCAGTCACGGAAGATGCCAGTGAGTTCGTCTGTCGACGCGTCCCGATCGTATTCGATGCTGGAGGTCGCGGGTGCGCTGTCGCGATCGAGGCCGGCAAGCCTCAACGCATAGCTGTTTGCCACGGAGACTACCGGAAGCTTGTGATTCCAGTAGCCCCAGGCCGGGCGTATGTAGACCGGGTGATCGGGAGCGACGCTGTCTAGTTCCCATCTCGTCGGAAACCGGTTTTCCCGCAGATTCGATGGTACGTTCCAATAGGATGGTGGATCGCCCACGGGCATGGTTAAAATCCACTCGCCAGGCGGGGTCGTCTGCGCCACTTTGCGGACGATTTCGAGGATATCTTGGATGCAAGCGGCGCCGGCCAGTGACGGGTAGACGGTCTTGAGGCCCTCCCGATCGAGATGCGCATGACCGTCGATCAAGCCCGGTATCACTGTCCGGCCCTTCAGGTCGATGACGCGATGCGGTCCGGGGCAAGCCTCCACCACGGCGTTGTCGTCGCCGACCATGCTGATCCGACCGCCGTCGATGGCCACCGCGCTGGCGATGCGGTCTTCCCGATCGACTGTGATGACGTTTCCGTTGATCAACGCTATCCGAGCCACAATACTCTCCTACCTTCTAAGATCGTCGCGCGGTCAAAGCGCCGAAATCGGACGCTTTGTCTGCGGATTGCCCGCCCACATCGTGTCGGCGCGCTGCTGTACCCGTCGCTATTGGCCCGGTATTGGCCAGGGGCCTGGATCGGCCTCCCATTCTGGCAGACTGACCGGAAAACGCGTTTCAAGTGGTCCGAGCTTAAGTCTTATTCACCAGCGACTGCCAACCGTTGAGGCCGATCTCGCGTAACGCGACATCCAGCGACGATGCCGTCGAGGGTCGCAGTTTGATGCCCTCCGTCGCGGCCTTGCGCCGGTTCTGCGCACTGTTTTCCCCGGGAATACGAACGTCGCTTTCTGACGACGCCTTCAACCGACAGACGAGATCGTCGGCTCGGCGCTTGAACTCGTCAATCGGCAAGTAGTTCTCAATCCGTATGGCGAGGAAGAAAAATGCCGAACGCTGCGGCGTCTGCAGATCATCGGGCGGCCCCACATCGTCTCCGTAGGTGCCGCCGGACAGGACCCCGGTCAGCATGTCGACGATCAACGACAGGGACCATCCTTTGTAGCCGCCGAACGCCATTAGAGCGCCGGTCAAGGCTTCGCCGGGATCGGTCGTCCAGCGACCGGACGAGTCCGTAGCCCAACCCTCGGGAATTGGGCGCCCATCCGCTTTTGCCGCCCGAATCTTTCCTGCCGCCACAATGCTATTCGCCATGTCGATGACGACAGGATCGCCCGCCGTGGGAATGGCGACGGCCCACGGGTTGTTGCCCAGAACCGGCCTCATGCCCTCACCCGATATCACGCGCGGGGAGGCGTTCGACGCGGCAATGCCGATCATGCCACTATTTGCGGCTATCAGCGCAGGATGCCCTGCCCTGCCGAAGTTTCCCCCGTTTACTACGGTGACCGCGCCAAGACCCATAGATGCGGCCTTCTTCACCGCCGCCTCCATCCCACGTATCGCTGCGACCTGCCCTATTCCGTCCTGGGCATCCAGTAAGGCCGTGGTCAACGAATCGCGTACGGGCGTCATGGGAGTCCGCGGCTTTACCGATCCCGCCTGTATCCGCCGCAGCAACATGGGCAGGCGGGAGACGCCGTGGCTGAGCGCGCCCTCCGCCTCGCTTTGCACCAGCAACTCGGACACGAGCGTCGCGTCCAAGCGTGAGACGCCGATATGCTCCAACGCTGTAGCGCATACATGAACCAGTTGATCCAGCGTAAGGACAGTCGGATTGATGGATTCCAAACTCATTTACCACTCCTCAAACCATGCCATGTCCTGCTCCCCGGCAGGCCCATCGATGCTGTGCACGCAATCGGTCTCGTTGCTCGTCCGGCTAGGAGACCACACCGACACTCCCCATTCTTATTCTTCCGGCTGCCGTGCTCATCCCACCCGGACTAAAAGTTGCCACCGGGCGCGCCGCGCAGGCGTCAATATCCCAGCTTCACGTCGACCGTGCCCAATAAATCAGTTCCCTCGCGAAATCTGCTTACGTTTTCGCGGATGCGCGCCGCCAGCAATCCACGAGTAATTTCCGGAGTGTCGGCAGTATGGGGTGTGATCAGGCAGTTCTCCCGGGACCAGAGCGGATGACCGTCGGGCAGCGGCTCAGGCTCAGTTACGTCGAGCGCTGCGCCCGCTATCCGCCCTTCACGCAGGGTCGCCTCCAGCTCGTCCGTAACAACGATGCCGCCCCGCGCTACGTTGACTAGCCAGGCAGAGCGCTTCATCTGCGCAAACCGTCCGGCGTTCATCAGGTCCTTGGTGATGTCCGTCAGCGGGGCGGCGATGAACACCACGTCCGCCCTCGCAAGCTCGACGTCGAGCTGGTCGAGCGTGACGGTCCTGGACGCACCCGAAACCTTGCCCTCTCCTCGGCGCACCACCACCGACCGCACGCCGAACGGCTCGAGCAGGCGGAGGATCTCGCGGGCAATACCACCGCCGCCGACAATCAGCACGTCCAGTCCGCCGAGCATGACGCCGGCCTGTTTTCCCCAAGACGTTGCGCGCGCCCGCTCGGGCAGCCGGCGAAGGCAGGCCAGCGCCAGCGCCAGCGCATGCTCAGCCACTGGCGCCGCGTAGGCACCCTTGGCACATGTCCACACCTTGATCCGTTTGTCAGCGAAGACTCCGGCGGCGGCAAACCGATCGACCCCGGCCGAAGGGAGCTGCACCCATCGCACCGCTGGCGCGCCGGACAGCAGATCGCGCAGCACGTTCGGAGTCGTCAAGGATGCGCAGACCAGCGCCTCAGCCTTATCCTCCAACGGTACAACTACGCCTCCGCCGGCCGTCACCGCTTCGGCAAACACTTCGGCAGAACCCGGACTCAATGCAACCCGTACATTCATCAGCACTCCCTCAGGCCTGATCGAGGCCGAATATCAGTTTTCCACAAGGCGACAGCCGCTCGAACCAGCGGATCCCGACGACTTGAGCCGCAGCCGCCAGCATCTTTCAGGTCCGCGCGCCACGTCCCGGCTGCCGAACGGCGGCGTCAGCACTGCCCTTCCGGCAAGGTAAAACGCCTCGATTTCCGGCCGCCAAGGGGCGTTTTTAGGATCGCACGACCCCGGTCAGAGAGAGGCGAGAACGTCTTTGGTGATGCTCGTGTCGACCATCTGATTATAGTCAACGACCTCCGTCTGGGCGCCCGTGAGGATATTGACTTTCTGCGTGAATTCGACCTGCTTGGGAGAAATTGCATATTCCCTGTTGACAAAGCCATCGTTCACGTACTCATCCCAGACTGCGATCGCCGTCGCCTCGTCCGCACCGGCGTTCTTGACCGTCCATGCCACGGCTTCGTCCTTGTTTTCGAGCGCGTAGATCACGCCGCGCAAATACGCTCGAACGGCCCTGACGACGAGATCCCGATTGTTCTCGATCGTGTTGGTGTGGACGAAGTCTGCGTTGCGGAGGAAGTTCGGCAGACGCTCCGCAATCGGGAATAAGACATGAACCGGAATGGCTGGATCGGCTTCGAGCAGCAGCGCATACTCGGACCCGGCGACTCCCGCCTGCACAAGACCGGCCGACACCGCCTGGAAAGTTGCCGGCGATCCGCCGGTGTTCACGAACTGGACCGCATCGGCGTCCAAACCAGCCTCAACAAAGGAAGCGTACGCAAGCTGCTGGAGTAGCGCTCCCGGCTGTGCACCGCCGACGTTCTTGCCGAGGAGATCCTCAAGAGATTGAATACTCTTGTTGGCGTACATCAGATGCGGCACACGAGAAAAGACTGATCCAATCATGCGCAGATTTGCCCCCTTGGCGATCGCCACGATCGGTGATCCTGCTCCACAGCTGCCCATTTCCAGCTCACCGGCCAGCACCGCCCGCGTGATCGTCGCGCTTGATTCAAGACCAACAATTTCGGCATCGATCCCCTCGTCCGCAAAGAATCCCTTTTCGAGCGCGAGGTTCTGGAACATTGAATCGGCTTTGAACGCCGGCGTCCCGATCCGCCAGCGGTCATTACTGGCGCTTTGCGTGTCCTGGCCAACAGCCGGGAGAGAACCTAGCGTGGTTGCGGCCAGGCCCAGACCCACCATCTTAAGAAAACGTCGTCTTTCCAGGCTGTCGCTATTAGGCTTTCCACCCTGCTGCTTCAGAAGCATGCTCTCTGATTTCATTTTACGAACCTTTCTACAAAGTTAATAGTGACTATTGCATATTAAGCGCAAATACTACTTTGAAGCCGAAGTAGATTTTTGCCATGGCGCGACCTTGTTTTCTATGAAGCTAACAAGTTGCGTCAATCCGACACCGATCAGCATCAGCACGACCACCGGCCCGAAGAGACCCGCCGTGTTGAACTGATTGCCGGCCATGATGATCAGCGCGCCAAGGCCGCTCACGCCGGTGAAGAATTCGGCGACCACCATCGCCACGATGCCTCGCCCGACCGCCAACCTCAGGCCAGTCATGATGAACGGGACTGCCGCAGGAAGTACGATTTTACAGACCACCTGCGTGCGCGACGCCAGAAAGGTTTGCCCGAGCTCGATCATGGTTTTAGGAACGGCGCTGACCCCGTCCCAGGTGTTGATGATGATCGGGAAGATCGCCATCGTGAAGATGATGGCGACCTTGACCATAAAGCCGAGCCCAAACCACAGCATATACAGCGGAATGAGGGCAATGACCGGCATCATGTAGATCGCCACAATGTAGTTGCCGAAGGCCGCGCGAAACAGCAGCGAGCGCCCCAGCGCAATGCCGACTGGAATGCCAATTGCGGCCGACAGTACGAAGGCAGTAAGGAAAGGATACATGCTTTCGAGGATGGCGGGCAGAAGCTGTCCGCCCGTCGTCATTCGCCAGAGCTCGGCAGCGATCTGCGTCGGATAGGAAGCAAACAGGGGATTGATTTCCTTCCCCGCAATCTCCCAAATGATCAGGATCAGGAAGCCCGTCCCGATCCCGATTAGGCCATTTAAGAAACGGGGCTCCTTGACAGGACCATCCTGGCTGGCTGGCCTGACGGTCGGAAGCGCCGTCGCGGTGGCATCGGATTTCGCGATACTCATTCTAATCACCTTGATCGAAGTCGGCGCCGTCCTCGATGCTGCCCGGTTGCGTTGCCTGCAGGAGCTCCCAAAGCCTGTGCCGTTTCTCGACGAACTCGCTGGTCGTCCTTATCTCCACCGGACTCTGACGAGGACGGGGTATGTTTATGTCGAGAATGGTCTCTACCCTTCCGGGGCTCGGCGCTAGGATTACGACGCGATCTGCGAGCACGACCGCCTCGTCGATGTCGTGGGTGACGATGATGATGGTCCGGCCGGTGCTTTGATGGATCCGCAGCAGCTCGCCTTGGAGAACTTCGCGCGTCTGTGCATCCAGGGCGCCGAATGGCTCGTCCATGAGGAGTACGCTGGGCTCGATCGCCAGCGCTCGGGCTAGACCGACCCTCTGCTTCATTCCTCCAGAAAGCTGGTCGGGGCGGCGCTGCATCGCATCTTTCAGGCCCACGAATTCAAGATAATACTCTGCCGTCGCCCGCCGCTCCTTCGCCGGCACCCCCTTCACTTCCAAGCCGAACTCCACGTTGGCGAGAGCATTGCGCCAAGGCAGCAACTCGGCATGCTGGAAGACCATACCGCGATCGTAACCTGGGCCGTTGATCTCCCGTCCCGCTACCTTCACGCTGCCAGAGCTTGCGCGCTCCAGCCCTACAATAATTCGGAGCAAGGTGGTCTTGCCGCAGCCGCTGATTCCGGTGATGGCGGTAATCTCGCCGGCGGGGATGTCGATCGTTACGTCCTGCAGCGCCCGCACCTGCTGGTGCATGCGGTTAACGCTGACCCAGAAGTTTTTCGAGACGTTGGTGACCGTGACAGAAGCCCCGGTCATCCCTCCCCCGGCTCGGTTGAGCTGAGCGTCTTCTTCGAACTCTGCTAGCATCATTGCTTTACACCTAATTGCTGCAATGCTTGGCGGCTTTTCCTTGTCCGGACGTAAGCGATCGACACGAGATCACGACCGAGTACTACGCTCTAGAGTGCACGATCGCCACTTGGACCCGCGCCGGCACCGTCATGCGAATGAACACTACACCACTCTGAAATCCGAATTCCTGTCAGACCGTCTGACAGAGAGAATGATCTCATTGAGCCTGATGTCAACGCGAACGGAGAAAATAATAAAATTTCGCTCTCCCTGGCTCTCCCAAAGGTGATCCGGGCGCGCTGGGACTTCCCATGAAGGAGGACGACGATGGCTCGGAAGAGACACAAGCCCGACGAGATCGTCACGAAGCTTCGGCAGGTTGAAGTGCCGCGCGGACAGGGAGCGGCGATGGCCGATGCCGTTCGCCAGATCGGCGTGACGGAGCTGACGTTCTACCGCTGGCGCAAGGAGTATGGCGGCATGAGCCGCGACCAGCTTCGTCAGATGAAGGATCTCCAAAAGGAGAACGAGCGGCTGCGGAAGGCGGTCGCAGATCTGACTTTGGACAAGCTGATCCTTTCAGAGGCGTCCCGGGGAAACTTCTAAGCCCCGCGCGTCGCCGCGCCTGTATCGACCATGTCCGCTCGGTTCTGCCGAAGAAGGTCTCTGAGCGCCGGATCTGCCGGGCTCTTGGCCAGCATCGCTCGACACAGCGGCGCCGGCCTTGTGGCCGGGATGACGAGGGGCAACTGACCGAGGACATCGTCGAGCTCGCCCGTCGTTACGGTCGCTATGGCTACCGCCGGATCGCCGCGCTGCTGCGCAGCCAGGCGGGTTGGGTGATCAACGACAAACGGGTCGAGCGCATCTGGCGACGTGAGGGGCTGAAGGTTCCCGCCAAGCAACCCAAACGAGGCCGTCTCTGGCTCGCCGACGGATCGTGCGTCCGCCTGCGGGCCGAGCGGCCCAACCACGTATGGTCTTACGACTTTGTCGAGGACCGCACCCATGAAGGAAGAAAGTATCGAATGCTGAACGTCATCGACGAGTTCACCCACGAGGCTCTCGCGATCCGGATTGATCGCAAGCTCGATTCCACCGACGTCGTCGTCGTCCTCTCCGACCTCTTCAGACGGCTTTCGACATCTGCAACCCGGACAAGGGCCCGGTTCCATCGCAGCTCCAGTTCTCCCGCCACCAGCCAGTTCTCCGGGTCAGCAGCGTCATACTGGCGGAAGGCGCGATCGGCAGCGTAGCGATCCGCCTCGAGCTCCCTCGTCAGGGCGTCACGCACCTGATCGCGGCGATGGACGGCTTGTGCTTCGGCCTCTTTCGCCGCGGCGATCGCTCCAGGCTCGACCACCCGCAAGAGAGCGTCCCCGATGGCATCGTCAACGCGCAATCCGCCAAAGGCGATACAACGGCNTGTGCTTCGGCCTCTTTCGCCGCGGCGATCGCTCCAGGCTCGACCACCCGCAAGAGAGCGTCCCCGATGGCATCGTCAACGCGCAATCCGCCAAAGGCGATACAACGGCGCTCGCCGTTATCAAGCAGACCGCGCCAGCAGGAATAGCGTGGAATATCGTGCTTGACCCCAGTGTAGCGAAGCGTCAGCTTGCGGCCGCAACGTCGACATCGAAGCAGACCGGCGAGCAAGGCGTCGCCATGCTTGGGTGCTCCATGATGCCGGCCTGCCGGCGCCGGACTTCGCCGAGACGCCCGCGCTGATGAATACCGATCCGTGGGAGGGGATCGGGCCGATCTGGTACTGGTCGACACGCAATCTCAGTCGCTACGCCGACGCCAACAACATCGAGATGATCACAAGGCGGATCAACGGCGGCCTGAACGGCTATGCCGATCGGCTGAGGATGTACGAGCGTTCGGCGCTGGTGCTGCTTGGCCGCAAGCTCGAGGCGGGCGCGGTGAAGCGCTTCCAGACCGATCGCGGGCTGACCGCCGACGACATCGTCGGACCCGCCACACGCGCCGCCTTGCACAAGGCGCTGGTCGTGTCGGAGACGGAAGCGGTCGTCGCGAAAGCCGAGCTCGTCGCGCATGAGCCTCCTTTGGCCCAGCCTGTGCCGGTTCCGGGCGACTGGCAGCCGCAGCTCACCATCCCCGAGTACCTGGCCATTATCGAAACGAGCACCGCGGCCATCCGCAAGCTCTCGGCAGGAGCGTGATCATGGAAGCCGTTGCTGCCTTTCTCTGGCCTGTCCTCGAAATTCTGCTGCCGATCGCGCTGATGGTTCTCGCGCCGCTCGCGACGGCGGCCATCTACCGGCTGTTTCAGAAGCTCGGCCTCGATGCCGAGGCGCTGAACCGCGACGCGCTGCAACAGGCAATCACCAGGGGCGCGCTGGAAGCGGTGAAGCGTGCCGGCGGTCCTGCCATTGCCACGACCATCGGCAAGGCTGCGTTGCGCGCTGGGGTCGATCAGGTGAAAGCGGGCGTCCCGGACGCCATCGCCAGGTTCAATGTCCCGGACGCAGAGATTGCGCGCCGCGTCGAAGCTCAGGCGACGGCTATTGTTCAGTCCACCCCCGCCATCCTGCGAACAGTCACCGCCGCTGACGGGCATGCCGCGATCGACGCAACACTCGGGCGAGTGATGGGCGGGCGAAGATAGGGGGCCGCGCCGTGGAGGATATCGTTGATAACCGGCCGCAGGCAGCGCGTGATGTGTACCGCCAGATCGAGGAGCGCTATCCGATCTGGCTGACGCGGGACCTCGACGCGGCGCGGAAGTGGCTTCGGAGGGTTGGGCGAGGAAGTGAACGCTTCGGGCTGATCGCGTCTTCGGGCGCGTATCGTCTGCGCCCCGAGGGCCTGCATGTGAAAGCCAAGATCGATGCCGCGTCGTGGTTCTTGAATGACCGCAGAGATGTACGCTCGTCCTTCTATCTCGAGGAAGTCGCCACCGAATTTGACGTCCAGGGGCTTGAACTCGACTGGGTCGGCGTGTGCTGGGACGCAGACTTCCGCCATCAGGCTGGCGCCTGGGGTTTCTACAATTTTCGCGGCACGAGCTGGCAGCGGGTAAATCAGGATGAGCGGCAGCTCTACCTCAAGAACGCCTATCGCGTAATCATGACGCGGGCCCGCCAGGGCATGATCATCTTTGTGCCGGAAGGTGACGCATCGGATCCCACGCGTCCGCCAACCTACTACGACGAGACCTACGCGTTCTTGAAAACCTGCGGTTTGACGGATTTGGGTGCCACAGACCTCGATACGACCAGGTCGCCGGCCGTCCCAACAAAGTTGCGGGTGAGCGTGTAATCGGCCCGTATAGAGCGACGATTGGGATGAGCGGCAGCGTCAATTACGATAAGCGCCTGCGGTCGAGGTCGAAGGTTTCCTAATTGTCGCGCGAGGTCA
>NZ_JAZHLJ010000098.1:0-10995 GCF_036549495.1 Aurantimonas sp. C2-5-R2 | reverse complement strand
GACTTTGGATCATCAAGAGTGTATCGGAGACTCGCCTATGTCGACCTGACGCGATCCCCTTGACCTGAGCCTCCCCATGTGAGGCCACGAACGGCGCCGTTTTGGTCTGCCGCGCCGGTGCAAAACCCGGCCAGTGGTCACGTCACAAGCCCGCGGAATCGCAAATTCAGGCGTCTCGGCGATGGAATCAAGCCTGTCCTTGCGCCGCGCGATCATGCCGACGCGCCAGCCGTCATCCAGAAAGCGCTCCGTCGCCGTCCTTCCGATGCCCGAGTTCGCGCCGGTGACTACAATTGTCTTCATGAGGTGCTCCAGACCGACGGGTGTCGTTACACCGCGCGCAGCCGCCGGATCGGCTTTCCGGGGGAAAGAGATTCCGCCGCGCGCAGGATCGCTTCTGCGTCGATCCCGTAATGGGCGTAGAGGTCGGCGATGGTGCCTGTCTGACCGAAACGTTCGACACCGAGCGGCCGGGTGGGATGGCCGTGAACCGATCCAAGCCAGGCCAGCGTCGCCGGATGGGCGTCCGAAACGGTGACCAGCGCGCAGTGCGGCGGCAGGCCTTCCAGCAGTCTTTCGACATGGCTGCGTGCGTGCACGAGGCCGCGTTCGCGAGCGCGCTGGGCGGCGCTCCAGCCGGCGTTGAGCCGGTCGGCGGAGGTGATGGCGAGCAGGCCGATGTCGCGGCGATACTCGCCCATCAGGCCGACCGCCTCGATCGCCTCGGGTGCGACCGCGCCTGTGTAAGCGACGACAATCTGCGCATTCGGTCCCGGTTCGCGCATCCAGTAGGCGCCGTCGATTATCTGGCGTTCCAGGTCGGCACTCATTTCCCGGGCGGGCTGTTCCTGCGGTCGGGTCGACAAGCGGAGGTAGATCGATCCGCCGGTGTCATCGCGCAACCAGTTGCGCTCATCGGGGTCGGCTTCCCCGTCGCGCTGCATGTAGTCTAAACCGAAGCGCATGATGACTGCCAGCTCGTCGACGAATGCAGGCTCGAAGGCGGAAAGCCCGTCCTGCGCCATGCCAATCAGAGGCGTGCCTATCGACTGGTGGGCGCCGCCTTCGGGCGCGAGCGTGATCCCGGAGGGTGTCGCGATCAGCATGAAACGGGCGTCCTGATAGCAGGCGTAATTGAGCTGGTCGGCGCCGCGGTAGATGAACGGGTCGTAGACCGTGCCGATCGGAAGCAGTCGTTCGCCGTTGATCGAGTGCGACAGCCCCAGGGCCGAGAGGACGAGAAAAAGATTGGCTTCGGCGATGCCCAGCTCGATGTGCTGGCCACCGGGCGAGTACTCCCAGTGAAAGGTCGATGGGATGCGCTCCGCCTTGAAGGTGTCGGCCAGTTCTTCCCTGGCGAACAGCCCCCTTCGGTTAACCCACGGGCCCAGATTGGTCGACACCGCCACATCGGGCGCCGTGGTGACGATCCGGCTCGCCAGTTCGCTATCTTCCCGTGCAATTTCGTTGAGGATCTGCCCGAAGCCCATCTGGGTGGAAACAGGCTTTCCACTCGCTTCGGCGTGTTGCAGGCGATCGGGTATGGGAACGACGGGTGCCGAAAGCCGGCGGGGGCCCAACTTGAAGAAGGGCGAAGCTTCGAGCGTGCGCTGGAGTTCCTCGCCTGGCAGATTCGCGCCTTCCCAGAGGTCCCATTCATGGCCTTCGCGCACGTTCATGGCCGTTCGGAATGCGTCCATCTGCGTCGGCGTCATCAGCCCGGCATGATTGTCCTTGTGCCCGGCGAGCGGCAGGCCGTTCCCCTTGATGGTATAGCAGATGAACAGGGTAGGTCGGACGTGACCCTTGGCAGCCTCGAATGCCTCGAGCAGCGTATCGAGATCGTGACCCCCGAGATTGCCCATCAGTGCCGCAAGTTCCTGGTCGTTGCGGCTTTCGATGAGCCTGGCGACATCTCCCTGATCGCCGAGCTCGTCCATCAACCGTTTGCGCCATGCCGCGCCGCCCTGGAATGTCAAAGCCGAATAGAGCTGGTTGGGACACCCATCGATCCATGTCTTCAGCCGCTCGCCGCCCGGTTCAGAGAAGGCCGCCTGTTGCATGCGCCCATACTTGACGATGACGACATCCCAGCCGAAATCGGAAAAGATCTGCTCGAACTTCTCCCATAACCCTTCGCGAACAACGGCATCGAGCGACTGGCGATTGTAGTCGACGATCCACCAGCAATTTCTCAGCCCCTGCTTCCAGCCCTCGATCAGAGCCTCGTAGATATTGCCCTCGTCCAACTCGGCATCCCCGATCAGCGCGACCATGCGGCCCTCGGGACGGTCCCTCATCCAGCCATGCGCCGTCACATAATCCTGGACCAAGGATGAAAAGAGGGTTTGCGCGACGCCAAGTCCGACCGAGCCGGTGGAGAAGTCGACATCGTCAACATCCTTGGTGCGCGAAGGATAGCTCTGCGCCCCCTTGAAACCGCGGAAATTTTTGAGGTTCTCCAGCGTCTGGTTGCCGGCCAGATATTGGATCGCATGGAATATCGGCGAAGCGTGCGGTTTGACCGCCACCCGGTCCTCCGGCCTTAGCACCCGGAAGTACAGGGCCGTGAGGATCGACGCCATGGAGGCCGACGAAGCCTGATGGCCGCCAACCTTGATCTCGTCGCTTTCGCGCACATGGTTTGCGTGGTGGATCATCCAGGACGCAAGCCATAATACGCGGCGTTCCAGTTCCTTGAGTTGATGCGAGACGACCATTTCCATATCCGGTAATTGAATGGGGCTTCATTGGCAGAATATCGCGCGCCACGCGGCGGTTCCTTGCGAACTAAAGCCGAATTCTGCTAAATTTTGGCTGATCCTGAGAAGGACAGGTAATATTGCAGTGGAATCCGCCAGAATGGATAACCTCGACCGGGCAATCGTGCGCGAATTACAGGCGGATGGCCGCATTTCCGTCCAGGAACTCAGCCAGCGTGT
This sequence comes from Aurantimonas sp. C2-5-R2, assembly GCF_036549495.1. Lineage (NCBI taxonomy): Bacteria > Pseudomonadati > Pseudomonadota > Alphaproteobacteria > Hyphomicrobiales > Aurantimonadaceae > Aurantimonas > Aurantimonas sp. C2-5-R2. The sequence goes on along the minus strand of NZ_JAZHLJ010000098.1, from coordinate 8,053 downwards.
GGGTCTGAGCCCATCGCCCTGCGCCAGACGCATCCGTATGCTGGAAGATGCGGGCGTGATTGCCGGGTACCATGCACTGGTTGATGAGGTTAAGGCCGGCTTCGCCTTTTCGGTTTTCGTATCGGTCAAACTCGACCGCCAGGTCGACGATACGCTCAAGGTGTTCGAGGACGCGGTCCGCGCCCATCCCGAGGTCGTGGATTGCTGGCTGATGACCGGCAATCGCGACTATCTTCTCCGGATCGCCGTGCGCGACATCGCTGAATTCGAATCCTTCCTGACCGGAAAACTGACCAAGTTGTCGATTGTCGCCTCGATTGAGAGTTCGATCCCGCTGAGAAGGGTGAAATCGGGGATTTCGAGGTCGCGATAGTTCCTGACCTGCCACTGAAGACCTCCTCCATCTGAGATTAGAGTCCGGCCCTCGATTGAAGGACGGACAGATGAAGAGAAAGCGATTCACGGAAGAGCAGATCATTGCGATTCTGCGCGAGTATGAGGGTGGTGCGAAGTGCGTCGATCTGTGCCGCAAGCACGGGATGTCGGAGGCGGCAAAGGCGGGCCGCCGGCCGGGGACGGATTTTTTCGGATCTCGCGCTCCGCCTTTTGAGCTTGGCGATCTCCTTGCGCAACGGGTCGATCTCAAGCCACTCTTGCTTCCTCTGCCCATGGCCGAGAAAGGCCTGCTGCGGATCAGAAGCGAACTCTCGAAGTTATTTGCGCGACACATTCTCGTGGAGATCAAGGTCGTAGGCAGCCTGGGCCGCTGATACGCTGCGGAAGTGTTCAACGATCGCCGCGATTCGCGCCGCATTCGAGGACGCCAACATAGAGTTTATCCCCGAGAATGGCGGACCCTGGGCGTTCGTCTGATGAAATCCGCCAGCATCCCGAGATCTGGCGAGTGACAGGACCCTGAAACCATACACATGATTGGCTCTCTATCCGGAGAATCATGCGATGGTCTCGGACAAACCAGCACCAGAGAGTTCCCGTTCCGGTGGTGGAGCCAACGACGGTGACAAGCGGTCAGGGCGTCGACTTCAGGTCGGCGTCGGTCGAGCGATGGCGCATCATGGTGAACTCCTGCAGGGCGTCTTCGAAGGCGCGGATGGAGGGCTCCATCGCGGGCTCATCACCCTGCCACTGGTCGCGCAGCTATCGACGGTCACCTTCTGGCCGGCTGGGCAGGGCAACATCCGCGTGCGGCCGGCGGGTCGCAGGAAAGCCGCGCGTGCGGCGGCGCTGACGCTCGAACATCTGGGTTTTCCCGATGTCGGCGGCGATCTCACCATCGAAAGCGATATTCCGGTTGGCCACGGCTATGGCTCGTCGACGGCCGACGTTATTGCCGCGATCCGTGCGGCGGCTGCAGCGGCCGGTGCGACGCTCCGCCGCTCGACCGTTTGCGGGTTGGCGGTCGAAGCCGAAGAGGCGAGCGATGCCATCGCCTATGGCGACCAAGCAGTGCTGTTCGCCCATCGGGAGGGGCGTATCCTCGAACATTTCGGGGGTGAAGTACCGCCGCTCCTGGTGGTCGGCTTCCGGACCGATGTTGCCCGTCCGATCGACACGCTCAGCCTGTTGCGGGCGCGTTATAACGGCCAGGAAATCGAGCAGTTCCGGGTGCTGCGTGGCCTGGCAGCTCACGCGATCCGGCAGCAGGATCCCGGCCTGATCGGCCGCGTCGCCACCGCGAGTGCTCGCATCAGCCAGCGTCATTTGGCCAAGCCGTGCTTCGAGACGGTAGTGAAGCTGGCGCAGGAGCATGGCGCATGCGGCATCCAGGTCGCTCACAGCGGCACGCTGATGGGCGTGATCTTCGATGGCGATGAACGCGGCGTCGTGGCACGCGCCGCAGTCCTTGCCGGGACATTGGGTCAGGCCGGATTTCGCGGGATCAGGACTTTCGCCGTCAACGTCGATGGAACCTCCCTGCAATGAGTGGCACGGACGATTTTCTTTCCGCCTACGAAAAGCCTCGCGTCGCGCGTCTGGCGCACAATCTCTTCGCCGCGTGTTTCCCGCTGATGAAGCTTCTGCCCGCCCGTTTCATGCTCGATCGCGCCCAGGCAGACGGCCGACTTGTGTCCGGCGGATCGGTCGCCGAGACGACCTCGGGTACATTCGGCCTCGCGCTCGCCATGCTGGCGGCGGTGCGCGGTTTCGATCTCACCCTGGTCAGTGCCGCCAGCCTGATCGATCGAAGGCTAAGGCGTCGCCTGGAGCACCTCGGCTCTATCGTCCAGGTTATCGACGATCCGGAGGGTTCCGGCGCCCAGCGCGAGCGGCTCGAGCGGCTCCATGCAATCCTGGAACACCGTCCGGAAACATTTTGGCCGCGGCAATACGACAATCCGGACAATCGGCTGGCCTATGGGAAGCTTGCCGAATGGATTGCCCGCGAGATCGGCCGCGTAGACTGCCTTGTCGGCTGTGTTGGTTCTGGCGGTTCGCTTTGCGGCACGGGCGAATTTCTACGCGAACTTTTCCCTGATCTGGCCATCATCGCCGTCGACACCCATCGCAGCGTGTTGTTTGGTCACGCGTCCGGTCCGCGGCTTTTGCGGGGCCTCGGCAACTCAATCCTGCCATCAAACCTGCGCCATGAGATGGTCGACGAGGTTCACTGGGTCGGTGCCTTGCCCGCCTTTGCGTCGGCGCACCGACTTCATCGTGGCCATGCCGTCTTCATGGGGCCAACCAGCGGGGCGGCAGCGCTGGTGGGGGCATCGTACGCGCGCAAGCATCCCGATGCGGTGACCGTTGTCATCCTGCCCGATGAAGGCCACCGCTATCAGAATACGGTCTATGATGATGGCTGGCTTGCAGCGCTCGAGGGCTGGCCGGTTGCTGTTCCCGACAAACCTGAAACGCTTGCCCGGATCGAGGCACGGGGGGAGGGCGAATGGACGCGCCTTGTCTGGGGCCGCAGCACGCTGCGCACAATGCTCAAGGTCGAGCGTGGCGCGTAAATCGTTGGCCTCGCGTTGCGGTTATCTCGGCCACGCTTCTTTCTGGGAGCACTGGCGAGCGGCTGTCGCGCATTGTCCGCCGATGCTCCCGAAACAGCCGCCGTCCGTGGTATTGCCTTGTTACGCTACATTGCCGGATCTCCGCCAGCGCAGTTGGCGCATAAGCGGCAGGACCAGCGTAAGCGCCGCAATAACGAGGAAGGCGAGGCTGATCGGGCTCGTGACGAAAAGCACCGGGCTGCCGAAGCCGAGGATCAGACCCTGACGGAGGTTTTCTTCGAGCAGCGAGCCAAGCAGGAAGGGCGAGGAGAAGCGGCGCCAGATCGAAACCGCTTTTTCGGAGGCCATAGGAAAGGAACCCGCAAATCGTGACGACGCCGACATCGAACAGGCTGTTGTTGATGGAAAAGGCGCCGATCACGCAGAAGATCAGGATCGAGGGAGCCATCATCGCGGACGGGATGCGCAGCAACACGACGAAGACGCGGATAAGGGGCACATTGAGAACGATCAACATGGCGTTGCCGATCAGCATGCTGGCAATTACGCCCCAGAAGATATCGGGATGGTCGACTATCAGCCGCGGGCCGGGCACGATGCCCTGCATGAGGAGTCCGCCCATGATGACGCCGATGACCGCATTGGCGGGAATGCCAAGGCACAGGAGCGGGATGAAGCTTGCCTGGGCGGCCGCGTTGTTAGCGCTTTCGGGTCCGGCCAGCCCCTCGATCGCCCCCTTGCCGAACCGCTCCGGCGACCGCGATAGGCGCTTTTCCATGACATAGCTGGCGAAGCTTGCGATCAGAGCACCACCGCCGGGAAGAAGGCCGAGAAAGAAGCCCAGCACCGTGCCCCGCGTCATCGGCATGGCGGAATCCTTCCAGTCCCTGGCGTTAGGCAGCAGGTCGCGCAGGCGGTAGCGTGTCGAGAGCGCCGCAGTGAAATCCCTTTGGCGTTCAGCGAGAATGAGGACCTCGCTAACCCCGAACATGCCCATGGCGAGGACGGCGACGTGGAAGCCGTCGCGCATATACGGAACCGATAGTGTGTAGCGCTCCTCGCCAGAGACCAGGTCGACTCCGACGGAGGAAAGCAGTAGGCCCAGCGCCACCATGGCCCAGGCATGCGTGCGTGGCCCCTCGCCGATATTGGCGGCAAGCGTCAGGCCGAACACCACGAGGGCGGTCTTCTCGACCGGACCAAAGGCCAGCGCCGTCGAGGCGAAGGCCGGGCCCACCAGCGCAATCGCGAAGGTGGCTGCGATGCCTGCGATGAAGCTCGCAAAGGCAGTGATGCCCAGCGCCACACCGGCGCGGCCGGCCTGCGCCATCGGATAGCCGTCGAAGCAGCTGACCACACTGGCCGCTTCGCCTGGCACGCGGAGCAGGATTGAGGCCGTCGAGCCGCCATATAGTGACCCGTAGTAGATGCCGGCAAGCAATATGACCGCAGCGGTCGGCTCCAGCATGATCGAGACCGGCAGCAGCAGGCTGATGGTTGCAGTCGGACCGAGGCCCGGCAAGATGCCGATTGCGGTACCGAGGACAGCGCCCAGGAAGGCGACGGCAAGATTGGTGGGTTGAAGGGCGACGCCCAGCCCACCCATCAGATTGACGATGGCATCCATTCATCCGATCCCCAAAAGGCCCGCCGGCAGTGGCACGCCGAGAAAATGGCGAAATAAGCTCCAGGACAATACCGCCAGCCCTACGGCCACGGTAAGCGCGTGTGCCCAGGAGCGGTTTTCGATCCCGCGCAAGACCCCGAGGAGGAGACCAAACGTGGCAACGACCGCGCCAAGAGGCTTCAATGCGAGCCCGAATCCGGCAATCGCGGCTGCGTAGCGCAGGAGTCGTCTGCGATCGACCGGCTCCTCCTCAGCCTGTGCGATCCGGCCCTGAATGGCGGCGCCGATGGAGGTGGTGAGCAGCAGTGCTCCGGCGACGAAGGGGAACAGGCCCGGTCCCGGCCGGTCTACCGCCCACAGTCCAAGCCGCCATGCGGATGCCGCGGCGATAAACCCGACCGCCGCGAGGCCGGTCGCGCTCAATCGCGCCGGGTTCATGGACGCAGCTCAAGGGCATCGATTTGGCGGCCGATCTCGCGATAGCCGTCGACCACGGTTTGCGTGAAGCTGGCGTTGTCGGCATAGACCCGGTGGCCGTGCAGGGTCTTAAGGAAGCCCTGGTATGCGTCGCTTCTCGTCATCTCATCGAGGAGTTCCTCCCACCACGATACGATTTCGGCAGGCAGACCCGCCGGCCCGAACAGGCCATAGGCGGCGGGAATGGCGAGCGGATAGCCGCGTGTCTTGAAAGTGGGCAGCTCGGGCTGTTCGGGGATCGGATCCGGACCCGTCTCGATCAGGAGGCGAACGGAACCGGCTTCCAGATGCGGGCCGTAGCCGGAGGCGACCACTGCGTCGATATGGCCACCGAGCAACGCGGTGACGGCCTCCGCACCGCCGCCGAAGGGCACAAATACCGTCTCGACCCCTTCCTGACGAAAGGCCGCCTCTGTTGCGATATGCGCCAGTCCTCTCGGGGCGGCCGTCGCCCATCTGAGTCGATGCGGATTGGCCTTGGCATGAGCGAGGAGGGCGTCCCAGCTCGCAAACGGGCTGTCGGCTTGCACGAAGAAGGGAATCGAGATGCCGGCAAAAGCGGCGATGTAGGTGAAGTCTTTCGCCGGATCATAAGGCACTTTCTGGATGTGTGGGGCAACCATCAGCGGGCTTGCAGAAAAGAGCGACAAGACCGATCCGTCGGGCTTGGCACGGGCCACTTTGTCGGTGGCGATTGTGCCGCCCGCCCCTGGCCGGAAATCGAGTGTGACCGGAACGTCGCGGGCGGATTTGGCATATTTGGCGGCGGTGCGGGCCGCGAGGTCACCGGCACCACCAGCCGCAAAGCCAACGACAATAGTGGCGTCACCGGCTGGATAGGGTCGTGCGGCGGCGAGCGCCCGCAATGGCAGGGGAACTGCGGCCAGTGTCGAGCTGATCAAAAAGTTGCGTCGATCCATATTTCCTCTCCTTATTCTGTTTTTCCTAGTTGGCCGGTTCAAGGCTCACTTCGTGGTCCGCTTCCACGCCGCGCAGATCGTTTCGGGACAAATGTCCCCAAGCTTCCGCAACCGACGCGAAGGAGCGGTGGGCTTCCTTGTCCGGCAGCGAGCGGTCGATGTCTTTCAGGCCGCTGGCGGTCACAATGGCGACGACGCGGTTACTTGGCGCGATGACATTTTTCTTCCGGAGGAATTCGATGGCGGCGAACGGGGTCACCGAGGCCAGTTCAGCGAATATTCCTTCCTTGACGGCCAGGCGCTCCTGCCAGGCGATCAGGCCGCCATTGCCGATCGGTACGGCCAGACCATCCGACTGCCTGAGCGCGTTCAATGCTTGAAACGTGCTGCGCGTGGCGCCGATCGAAACAGCAAGAGGATCGAACCCGGCCTTCACGTCGGGTACGCAATCACCATCACCGGCCAGAGCGGCAGTCAGCGAACCGTGCACTTCCGCGGCAACCAGCCGCGGCAGGCGGGTGATCGCGCGCCGCTTATAGAGTTCCCTAAAACCTAGCCACAGACCGGCCAGTGCATCGCCATAGCAGACCGGCAGAACGCACCAGTCGGGAACGGCACCTCCCATCTGTTCGACAATCTCGTAAGCGAGTGTCTTGTAACCCTCGATGCCGGTCGGATGACTGCCGACAACGGGAGCACGGAAGGGAGAGGCGGCGAACCAGCCGTGACGTTCCACGCCCTTGGCGATGAAGTCCCAGCGATCGGTCTTGTTCACAAAGGGCACCGCGATGGCGCCAGTCTTGCGGATCTGGGCGAGCATCGGTCCGGTGGCGCCGGCAAAGGTGGCGACGATACAGGTGAGGCCGGCCCGTGCCGCATAGGCGGCGAGCGAGGCGCCGGCATTGCCCGATGATGCAGTCGCCACGACTTGTGCCCCCTGCATGCGCGCAACTGAGACGGCGACAGACGAAAAGCGATCCTTATGCGACCAGGTCGGGTTGCGACCCTCATCCTTGATGTAGAGATGAGTGAGACCGAGCCGAGCGCCGATGGCGGGTGCCGGCACAAGCGGTGTCAGGCCTTCTCCGAGGGAGACGGCATCGGATGCGGGGCATGGAAGGCGATCGGCATAACGCCACAGCGAAGGCATCGCCCGCATTGAATCCGATGCGTCGCTTGTGGTGGCACCTCCGCCATGGCCGACAACGTACAGATTGGCGGGCGCTTCGTCATAGCAGGCCGGGCAGCCGCGCGAGTCGAGATCAAATCCCGCTGGATAACGGGCGCCGCAGCGGATGCAGGCGTAGCCGAGGAACGTGGTCATGGCACCACCACCATGAGGTCGCCGCTGGTGTCCATCAGCCGCTCGACACCGTCGGCCCGCACCACCACCATGTCCTCGACCTGCAGCCCCCAGCGGCCGAGCTCGTAATAGGGCGTCTCGATACACAGCACCATGCCGGCTTCGATGCTCTCGTCGCTCGTTGCCGTCAGCGAAGGCGCGTCATAACCGTCGATCCCGATGCCATGACCGACATGGTTGCGCCTGTAGTGGCCGATACCCTCCCGGCGGACCGTTTCAACGGCCGCCTCGAAGACGTCGGCGACGCGCACGCCCGGCCTGATCAATTCGCAGGCCCGTTCGACCCCGGCTAGCAGGGCGCGATGATAGCGGCGCACCTCCTCTGACGGCTCGCCGAAAGTAGCAATGCGGGCAATGTCGGCGCGATAGTGACGGTAGCGCCCACCGACATCGAAGCGGATGACATCGCCTTGTCTCAGCTTGCGATCGGAAGGCTGGACGTTCATCAGTGCGCTTCTTTCGCCGAAGCCAATGCAGCCGAGCACCGGAAAGGCATCCTCCTGGACGGTCTGGGCATGGAAGGCGCGCGCGAGATCGACCTCGCTTGCTCCCTCACGGGCGACACCAAGTGCGGCCTTGATCGAGTGCTCAGCGATCTCCGCCCCTCCGTGCCAATGACGATGAGACATCGACCACCCGGGAATTTACCCTTGAGGGCGCAGGTAACGTATCGACATGGTAATGCCCCAGA
>NZ_JAZHLJ010000097.1:0-11134 GCF_036549495.1 Aurantimonas sp. C2-5-R2 | reverse complement strand
TCCTCAGTGGAATCGGCACCCCGAGCCTAACGGCTCAAGGCGGGCAACGCCGCCCACTTCAGAGTTTCAACAGAGACCGGGACATTCCCCTATCCCGCCGCTACCGTGGACTAATTTTGCACCGCCGCTCTCAGACGAGCCGTCCAAGTTCATCCATAATCCGCACCAGCAAATTCCGGGACTAAACATCTAGCAACAGGTACGCAGGCCGAGGCCTTCAACCTGCTCACGCAGCAGCTTCATGGCCGCGCAGGTCGTCAATTTCGACTGCCGCTCGTTGGAGCAGGCGATCACCATTGTCCTAGTGATAACCGGCTCAACGATCTTTGCGCAGCCAAGCTCGCCGGTATGCACGTCATGGAGCACGGCCACGTCCGGCAATATAGTATAGCCACAACCCGAACTGACCAGATTGCGAACCATCGCCGCTCCATCCAACTCGAGCACCACCGGGAACTTGACCCTGTGTTTTGAACAGTACTTATCGACTAAAGTACGCAAACCATGCGGCCGACTGGGCAAAATCATTGGCAGGTCGGCCAACTCTTTGAATGCTACCGTACCCTCCGATACCAGCGGGTTGCCCGCCGAGGTCACCAGCGACAGGTCCTCGATCAATAACACATCACTGCTGATCGAGGGATGCGGGAGCAAGTTGTAGAGAATTCCTATGTCCAGCCGGCCCTTGGTGAGCCATTCCTGCACGAAACCGCTCGATCCCTCAACGATTGTAAGGCGGATTTCAGGGAAGTTCTCGCGCAGCTTCAAGACAAATGAGCTAATTAGTTGATGGCTGACAGAAGGGGGCACCCCTAGCACGATCTTGCCACGCGGCGATCTCCTAAAGGAGGCCATATCATCCTTTATATGTTGCATCTCGGCGAGGAGAGACTGCGCACGCGGCAAGAACTCAAGGCCGGCGTCGGTCAGCAGGACACCGCGGCCGGTGCGATACAAGAGGGTGACGCCAAGTTGAACTTCGAGGCTCGCCACCTGCTGCGAGAGCGCCGGCTGAGCTAACGCCAACGCTTCGGCTGCCTTTGTGAAGCTTCCTGAGTCGGCAACTTGCACAAAATACTGAAGCTTGCGCCAATCCATCCAGTTTCTTTCCTCCACTGATTTCCGTCATGTGCGAGACGCGCATTCATAAGAAATTCCGATATCTGCTATAACAGGGCTCTCCTTGCTACTGTCCCGGGTGGGCTCGTAACATTCTCTCGACGCTACAAGAAATCTCCTGAAAGGTTCGGTTGATCGAAACAGCCGCCGTTCACTCGAACCGCATCGCGCTCTCATTCAGTTCGTGGCGAATTTGCGATCGCGTGTCCCAATTGCCGGTAGCAAGAAACGACAATAGATTCATAATGACAATAGATTTACATAGTGCACGGCTGTCCGACGGCTCGCTGGTGAAGGGTACGCACCCGGTTTGGGCTGCGCACGTGATGTTGCCGCCGCCTATGCCGCCTATATGGCTCGAGCGGGCCTATATGGCTCGAGCGGGAATGACCGGACCGTACACGGTCTTCGAAGGACGCTTTGGCATCATTAAAACCTATCCGGGTCAGCGGGAGAGAGATTTCGAGCGCCTATTGGATGGTCTGGGCCAGGAATGGGAGTGCGTAAAAACTTCGTTTAAAACCTACCCCCGTGGCCACCTAATCCACCAATTTTTGGATGGCGTTCTGCACTTGCGCCGTGAACAGAATTTAGCAGCAGGCGATGTCGCGCGCATCACCTGCCGGATCGCTGACTGGATGATCTCTGTAGTGTGCGAGCCAGTGACGGCCAAGCGTCGATCCGCAACCGATTATCACGCCAAGATCAGCCTGCAGTTTTGTGTTGCCGCTGCCTGGATCTTCGACCGTCTGGGGGTCGAGGCCTGCACCGAGGAAAACATCGCTGATCCGGACATTCTCGATCTGGCCGACCGCATCGACTACGAGATAGATATTGAGGCAACCCACCGTCGTCGCTTTAGGGGGTGCGTGCTGGTGGAGACTCGCGATGGCCGTCAGCTTAAGCATTTAGTCGAGGATATCTGGGGCTCGGCCGCTAATCCCATGACGGGGCAACAAATTCGCCGTAAGTTCCTGGAGAACGCTACGCTGGTCTTGCCTGAGCGCCAAGCACGCGAAATCCCAGCAATGGTCGGCGAGCTAGAAGCGATCTCCGATACCCACGAATTGCTGCGGGCTTGCCGACCTTCCACCGTAAGTCCCGCACAATCATGACCCTGCTACCTCGCACCCTCATCGACCAGGCGAGTAACCTACAGAACATTCACCTCGGCGAGCCTCGAGCCCAAGAGCTAGTAGTCGAAATTCAGCGTCTGAATGACGCGGTAGGCAAGGCTACGAGTCGAAAGGAATTCAACGATGAGCCGGCCGACTTTCTCAGTGCGCTGCACGATCGTGGAGAGCGCAAATGTCCACAATGACATTCGCCTCCCATCCCGCTGAGATGACATTGTACGAAACTGGATCCGCAATCCGCTGCAAGCAACTTTCGGCGCTCGAAGTGGCGCAAGCTTGCTTGGAACGGATCGAAGCGATCGAGCCGAGTGTGAACGCCTTCATTGAGGTCGAGGCGGAACGGCTCACGCGAGGAGCGATTGCAGCCGATGCCGAACTCGCACGGGGCCGATATCGCGGGCCGCTGCACGGCATTCCACTAGCGCATAAGGACATGTTCTATCGCAGAGGGCGAGTATCAACGTGCGGCTCTCGCGCTCGCTTTCTGCAGCCGGCCACCAGCACCGCGACAGTGCTTCAACGTTTAGACGGCGCAGGCGCTCTCTGCGCAGGCTTTCTGCACATGACGGAGTTTGCTATCGGCCCCACCGGACACAGTGAGCAGTTCGGTGCCTGTCGCAATCCGTGGAACCTGGAACATGTGCCAGGTGGCTCTTCCTCCGGCTCCGCAGCAGCGGTTGCCGCCCGCCTGGTCTACGGCTCGCTGGGTTCGGATACAGGTGGATCGGTGCGTGTGCCGGCTGCGGCCTGCTCCGTCGTCGGGCTAAAGCCGACGAACGGCAGAGTCAGCCGGCACTCGATAATGCCTCGGGCATGGTCCCTGGATACGGTTGGTCCGATCGGGCGTTCAGTGCGTGACGTCGCCATCCTACTGCAGGTAATTGCCGGCGAAGATCCCGAAGACCCGACGAGCAGTTCGCGACTGCCGGACGACTATGTGGCGGCGACAGAGGCTTCGCCCACAGGCCTGCGCCTTGGACTTCCGCGGTGCTACGGGCTGAATGAAGCTTGCTCAGAGACCCGAGCGGCCCTCGATGATGCTGTTCTCGTGTTCCGATCGCTGGGAATTAATATCCTTGATGTAGACGTACCTGATCCGGCAGAGATATTTCCCCTAGCCGATACCATCGCGAAATGCGAGGCGGCGACGATCCACGGACAAGGGCTGCGCGAGAACCCCGAAGATTACAGCGCTCATGCCCGCGCACGTATCGATGCCGGATTCCACATTCCAGCCACGCGCTACTTGGAAGCCCAATCGCTACGCGGCCGCTTCCTGCGAGACTATTGCGAAACGGTCTTCTCCAAAGTGGATGCGCTGCTGATGCCAGCGCTGCTGGGACCAATTCCGCGGCTCGACGAAGTGACCCCGAACGATAGCCGTACAATACCCGATCTGGTAACCTCCATCACCTTGATGACACGTCAAACCAACTTTCTGGGACTGCCGGCACTGGTGATGCCATGTGGCTTCACCAGTGCCGGATTGCCAGTGGCGTTGCAGTTGCTCGCGCGCCCTTTCGGAGAAGCGACGATCTTTACTCTAGGACAGGGATTCGAACGGGCAACTAGCTACCACCAGCGTAAACCGCCGATCATCGCAACGCGAGCCGGACGTTGATCCAAACTCGCGGTGCAATCGGGCTTTGCGGCCTGAGGCACAGCGGAACCTTAAAACGAAAGGGAGGAAAAAATGACAATCTCGAACCTCGGCAGTAGATACTTGATCAAGACGAAACGGCTCTTAAGCCCGGCGCTCATGGCAGCAAGCTTGGCTTTTTGCGCCGGCGCAGCTGCGGCTGAGCCCGTGACCGTGCGCTTCTCCGGTTACTTGCCCGTCAATCACTATATCTCCCAAGCGATGGAGGACTTTAAGCAATCCGTTGAAGCCAAGAGCAACGGGGAGATAGTTGTACAGACGTTTCCTGCAGCGCAGCTCTACAAGAACACCGACCAGCATACCGCTGTCATGAACGGTCAAGTCGAGCTTGGGGTCGGCGTGATTTCTGAGTTTGCAGACGTACTCCCCAGCGTCGGCATCGTCGATTTACCATTCCTGGTGACTACCTCCGAGGAGATGCAAGCCGCGCTAATGGGCGACCTTGGTCAGCAGTTATCCGAGCAAACCCGACGGGTAGGACTCAATATCATCGGTTGGGCCGACTTAGGCTTCCTGAACGCGCTTGGAAACAATAAGCGACCGGTCCACACGCCCGCCGATGTGGTCGGGCTAAAGCTACGCTCCTTCGGCGTCTATCCTGTATATACAGCACAGCATCTCGGCGCCGCCGCGCTCAATCTGTCCTCAGCAGAGACCTACGTCGCCATCCAACGCGGCGTCATCGACGGCGGTGTCTCACTAGCCACCTCGTTCTACAGCCGAAATTGGTACGAGGTGATTTCAGATCTGACTATTGTCCCTCTGGGTTACGTAGCTTACGCGATTTACGCCAATGACGACTGGCTCCAGGAGCTTGATCCCCGGCATCAGGAGATCCTGCGTGAGGCCGCAGCTGAGATGACCGCCTTTACCTTCGATTACACGGCGGAAGCCAATGCTAACGCTATAGCTAAAATGAAAGAGGCTGGCGTCGATGTCTACATAGTGCCTGAGGAGGATTATCCGATTTGGCAGACGATACTGGAGCCGGTCTATGACATCTTTCTGGAGCAGACAGGTAAGGACGGTCGCGCGCTTCTTGACGCAGCAGCCCAATATCGGAAGTAAGGCAAGACTGCATTAACCAATGCTGCAGCGCGGGGTGAACTCATGACGGCAGAACATAAATCGTGGAACACCCGTCTTGCCCTCGCCTGTGGCGTTCTGTCAGGTGGAATGCTGCTCGGTAGCGCCATGCTAATGCTGTATGAAGTCGTGTTTCGCAAAATGGGGCGCCCCTCGGTGTGGTCCCAAGAGATAGCAATTTACATGTCAATCTGGGCGACCTACCTCGGCCTCGTGTATGTCGAGGCGACGGATAACCACGTTAGGATGTCGCTCATCTCCGATAATGTTGGCCGACACACACGTTTTGTGTTGGATATGGTAACCAAAGGAATTATCGTATTCTTCTTACTGGTGCTCATTTATTACGGCTCCCATCAAGCCTTCCACTCCTATCAAATGAACCGAACGTCGGTGAGTTTCGTTCGCATGCCGATGGTGTATTTACATGCCGCGTTGCCCATTGGAGGCGCGCTAGTGCTGCTTCAGTCCCTATACCTGATGATCGGCCGGATCCGCGCCTATTCTGAAGAAAAATCGAGCCAAACCGCATGACGATGTTCTTACTATTCGGGATCCTGATCGCCCTGATCGCGATCGGCATCCCGGTCGCATACGTTCTCGGCTTCGTAAGCATCATTGGCCTGGTATTCGTCTCCGGTTTTGCAAACCTTCCGTCCCTGGCTCACACCTATTTCGAGACGCTGAACAGCTTTATTCTTATCGCTGTCCCGCTCTACATTTTGATGAGCAATTTGCTGCTCGAAGGAAAAGTAAGCGAGAAGCTCTTTGTCGCCGCATCACGAGTATTGGCGCGCACGCCGGGTGGCGTCGGGCTGGCGACGCTGGTCGGATGCGGAGCCTTCGCAGCAATGTGTGGCTCCTCCGTCGCGACCACCAGTGCCATTGGCACCGTCGCCATGCCGGAGTTGGAGAAGCGAGGCTACCCGAAGCGCTTTTCGGCCGGCCTAACTGCCACTGGCGGTACTCTCGGAATTTTGATCCCGCCCAGCATCCCTCTCTTGCTCTACGGCGCCATCACCAATGTTTCGATCGGAGATCTGTTCATGGCCGGAGTTATGCCCGGCATCCTGACGATCTTCCTGTTTGGACTGTACGTCTTGTATGTAGGCTTCACCAACCGATCGATCGCGCCCGAGACCGCTACTAGTCTGCGTGCGCAGGTTTCAGCGGTTCTTATCAGCTTGCCCGGCATCCTGACCATCGCCATTGTTCTCGGTGGTATCTATGGTGGCTTCTTTACGCCGACTGAAGCTGCGGCCGTAGGTGTGGCTTGGGCTCTCATCGTGGGCCTTCTCGTCTATCGGACGCTCTCCCCCGCGCTGATCTACAAGGCCTTACTCAACACGGCGCAGACCTCGGCGATGCTGCTGTTCATAATCATCGGCGCGCATGCTTTGGGTTTCGTGGCCACAATGCTGCGCGTTCCGCAGGAATTAACCGCCTTTATTGCCACAATTGAAGTCGATGTCTGGGTTACGCTTCTGATGATGTCAGTCCTGTTCCTCATCCTCGGCATGTTCCTGGATCCAATTTCAGTTATTTCTATAACCGTGCCAATTCTTTTTCCGGTTATCCTGCTTTATGAGATAAATCCGATTTGGTTCGCCATTTTAATGATGAAAAACATGGAGCTGGCGAACATTACCCCGCCCATCGGCATGAACGTCTTCGTGGTGAAGGGCCTGGACAAGAGGCTAACCACACGAGATGCCTTCATTGCAGTCATTCCCTTTGCCATTCTTGATCTGATCGCCCTCCTGCTGCTCTTCTTTTTCCCGCAAATCAGCCTTTGGCTTCCAACGCTGATGCGCTAGGCACGCGCCGCGCTACCGGCTTGAGATCGGCATCTACAATCCGCGCACAAGGGACTGATCAATGCAGATTTCTCGGTCCAACTTGCAGTCGTTCAGCCACGCCCGGCCGGCCATGCTGTCTGGTGAGGATACGCCGCGACGCTTCCTTGAGCGTTGTCTGGCGGAGATCGACGCACGCGAGCCCGAGGTACAGGCCTTCGTTACTTTGGATCCGGAAGGCGCGCGGCGAGCAGCCGATGCCGCCACCGTCCGCTATCGCGCCGGCCGTCCATTATCGGCGATCGACGGTCTCGCGCTGGGCGTCAAGGATATCATTGAAACACATGATTTGCCCACTCAGGCGGGTAGTCCGATCTATTCTGGCTGGCAGCCGGTTCGCGATGCGGCGTGCATCGAGAGCCTGCGCGAGGCGGGTGCTGTGCTGATTGGAAAGACGGCGACGACGGAGTTCGCCATCGGCGGTCCGGGGCCGACCCGCAATCCACACGATCCGCGCCACACGCCCGGAGGCTCTTCCAGCGGATCGGCCGCCGCAGTAGGCGCTGGAATGATTCCGGCAGCGCTTGGTACCCAGACTCAAAGCTCTGTGCTTCGACCTGCATCCTTTTGCGGCTGCTACGGGTTTAAGCCGACACTCGGCCTCGTATCAACCGCCGGCGTGCACCCGCTGTCAAGCACACATGATCACGTCGGCATTGTTGGAGGCGGACTGGAGGACATTTGGGCCCTCTTCCGCGTGATGGTCGGCTGCTCTAGCAATCCGGCACGTCAAAGACTGCCGGAATGGTTTGAACCGGTCGCGCCGGTGTCGCTGCTCGTGCCGGGCGGCGTTGCTTGGGCGGAGGCTGACGAGGTGACCCGCAGCTGCTTCGATGTTGCGGTAGACAAGCTAGCCAATGCTGGAGTGCACATCATCCGCTCAGGAGAGGACTTGGCGCTTGCCAGCCTCTTTGACGAGTTCGACGCAGCGATCTCCGACTCGTTGGACATTATCGCCTTTGAAATGCTGTGGCCCTACGTCTCCTACCGGCGTACCCGCCCGCAGGCGTTGCACCCGCGCATCCCCGAGCTGATCGATCGCGGACTTGAGATCGGTCCGGAGGGATATCGTCGAATGCTAGAGAAGCGGGAGGATCTGCGCCGTCGGATAGCCGCACTTTCACCAAGAATCGACGGCTTCGTCTCCCTCGCTGCCTCCGGCCCGGCGCCCGACGGATTGGAGGTTCTGGGTAGCCGGACCTTCCCTTCTTACTGGACTTACCTTGGCTATCCCAGTCTCAGCCTGCCACTATTGCACATCCGAGGCCTGCCGCTGGGGCTGCAGATTATGGGTTTCCCTGACGGGGACCTGGCCCTGTTCAAGATGGCTTGCTACATCCATTCCATGGTTCAACACCCGTCCCGCTCCTGACGGTTCATCGTGCCGATCGAGATACTCCGAAGACGGATACCACCGTTCATACCTTTCAGCATCCCGACGAGATCGACGATCCCCTGACATCGGTGCTGCGTAGTGGCGTCCGCCGATTACTGGCGCAGGCGATCGAGGCGGAGCCGCATGCTGGATGCCGCTCGAGCACCGGAGCGGTGGTTTCGGCCGTGGCCAGGTGCCTGGCGATGCGGTCGGCGATCGGCGATCGGCTGAAGATGGAAGCAGGCTCGTCCCGCCCAGTTGCCCAGGGTGGCCCGGTCAAGCCGGATTCCCTGCCGGGCATAGATGTCGGCCTGCCGGTAAAAGGTAAGCGTCGTCTGGACCTCACCTTCCGTTTTCTGGGCTGACCGGCGAGTCTGGCGATCCTGGAAGAGGATCGTTTTGTGCGTGGATTTGACCTTACGCTTGACCCTGAGCGGCGTGTGCGCCGGGTCGAGATCATCAACGGCGCTGGCGGTCGGCGACGCTGGTCGGCGGACGACAAGGCGCGCATTCTGGAGGAGACGCTGGCACCGGGAGCGATCGTTTCCGAAGTGGCTCGTCGGCATGGTCTGCGGCCGCAGCAGGTTTCTGGATGGCGTCGGGAGGCGCGGATCGAGCCGGAAGCGGAAAGGGAATTACCGGCTTTCGTGCCGGTTCGGGTCGAGACACCGTCACCTGCCGAGCCGCTCCCGCAGACCAGGCCGAAACGCCGCCGACGGGTTGCGCCACGATCGAACGGCGGGATCGAACTGGAGATCGACGGCGTCGTGGTGCGCGTCGGATCCAGTGCGAGCGCCAAGGCCATTGCGGCGGTGATCTCGGCGCTGAAGGTCGGCTCGTGATCGGACCGACGGGCTCCGTCCGGATCATGGTGGCGACGAAGCCGGTGGACTTCCGCAAGGGCGCAGAGGGGCTTGCGGCCTTGGTGCGCGAGACGATGGGCGCCGATCCGTTCTCGGGTGCGGTCTACGTCTTCCGGGCCAAGCGGGCCGATCGGATCAAGCTGGTGTTCTGGGACGGCACGGGCGTGGTGCTCGTCGCCAAGCGGCTGGAGGACGGCGAGTTCCCGCTGGCCGAAGGCGCAGGACAGCGTCATGCACCTGACGGCGGCGCAGCTCTCGACGCTGCTGGAAGGCCTCGATTGGCGGCGGGTTCACGAGGCGCGGGAGACCCGCGTGCCGCGGCGCCGGGCTGATCAGAGCGCCTGCAAAACCTGTCGCGGCCGGCGCGAAGATATGATTCCTCCTCGCATGAGCATCGCGGCAGACATGCTTCCCGACGATCCCAGCACGCTGAAGGCGATGCTGATCGCCGAGCGTCTGCGGGCCGAACGCCTCGAGCAGATCATCAAGGAATTGCAGCGTCACCGCTTCGGCCGTCGTGCCGAGACGCTGCCCGAGGACCAACTGGAGACCTCTAAAAACCTCCCCTTCCAGCCCGATTTATGATTCCATCGTTCTGACCGAGATTGGGAGGATGGCATGCGGGGACAGCCGGGTTTCTGGGATGTGGACGAGCGGTATGTGCGGCTGAGCGAGGCCGGCGATCCTCTGGAGAAGCTGAACGCCATCGTGCCTTGGGAGGTATTCCGCAAGCCGCTGTCGAAGGCGTTGAAGCGCTCGGACGGGGCGAAGGGCGGCAGGCCGCCCTACGATGCGGTGCTGATGTTCAAGGTGCTGGTATTGCAGGCGCTCTACAATCTGTCCGACGACCAGGCGGAATTCCAGATCCAGGACCGTCTGTCCTTCATGCGCTTCCTCGGACTTGGGATCGCCNTGGTATTGCAGGCGCTCTACAATCTGTCCGACGACCAGGCGGAATTCCAGATCCAGGACCGTCTGTCCTTCATGCGCTTCCTCGGACTTGGGATCGCCGAGAAGGTGCCGGACGCCCCCTTCGGCAGGCTCAGGATGAGAGACGATCTGGCTGTTCCGCGAGCATCTGGCCGAGGCCGGCGCGATCGGGAACCTGTTCGCCCGTTTCGACAAGCACTTGGACAAGCCCGGCTACCTGGCGATGGGCGGCCAGATGTGGACGCGACCATTGTCGCGGCGCCGAAGCAGAGGAACACCGAAGAGGAGAAGGCGGCGATCAAGGCTGGTGAAGTGCCCGAGGCCTGGAAGGACAAGCCGGCCAAGCTTCGCCAGAAAGATCGCGACGCCCGCTGGACGGTGAAGTTCTCCAAGGCCAAACCGGCGGCACCGGGAAAGCCGCAGCACATCGACATCGCGGTGCCGAGCTTCGGCTACAAGGATCACGTCTCGATCGACGGGCGCTTTGGCTTCATCCGCGGCTGGTCGGCGACGAGTGCGTCGGCCTACGACGGCGCCCAACTCTCCAGCGTTCTCAACCGGTCGAACACCGGATCGAAGGTTTGGGCTGATACCGCATACCGGTCGATCAAGAACGAGGAATGGCTGGAAGCGAACGGCTACGTCTCGGACATCCATCGCAAGAAGCCGAAGGGGCGGCCGATGAGCCAGCGCACATCCCGCGCCAATGGCCGGCGTTCGGCGATCCGTTCGAAGGTCGAGCACGTCTTCGCACGTCAGAAGGGACCGATGCGGCTCTTCATCCGCACCATCGGTCTGGTGCGCGCCAAGCTGAAGATCGGCATGGCGAACCTTGCCTACAATCTCACGCGTCTCGTCTGGCATCAGGGGCGAGGTGCGCCCGCATGACGGCAAAATCGCCGCCAGGGACGCCAATCGACGGGAGCTATGGCCGATTTTGGGTGACGCGGCTTGATCAAGCGGCGCGGTTGTCGGCGCCCTGCGTGGCGACGCCGTCGGTGAATGTGACGCCCTCGAGGACCATTGGCAACTGGTTTGCGCCCTTCAGACGGCGCCATGTTTTCGCTGCGGCCTGAACGAGCTTGAACACCATCAGCTTCGCCGTCTTC
>NZ_JAZHLJ010000096.1:0-11485 GCF_036549495.1 Aurantimonas sp. C2-5-R2 | reverse complement strand
ATCTCGGGCGGGAAACGATGGCGGCTATAGCTGATGCTCGACATCCCCCTATCCTACTCCGCTTTCGCTTCGGATCCAGCTAACGTGTCAACGCCCTCGCAGCTTCTTTGAACGCATCACTGCCGCCGCGTGTTACCCGGCGTGAATGGCCAAAGTCGAGCTTAGAACACTCTTGCGGCCAGACAATGACCACCCTAACATTCCCAAAACGATAAACGGAGGAAACAAGATGAAAATCAGAAACGGTCTGCTGCGCCGCGACGCGCTCAAACTCGGATTAGGCGCGACCGCCTTGGCGGCGTCCGGCTTCCGGCCCGCGCACGCCCAGTCGAAGACGATCCGCATCGCGCACCACGTCTCGATCGAATCGGACCAGCAGCGCGCCGCAGAACGGTTTCGCGATCTTGTTGGCGAATACACGAACGACGCCATCCAGGTGGAGATACTGCCCTCGGCGCAGATGGGCGGCCAGCGCGAGATTATCGAATCGGTCTCCCTCGGCACGCTCGAGATGGGATATGGCGAGTCCGGCCTCTATTCGAACTACGCTTCCGAGTTCGGCGTGCTAGCGCTGCCTTATCTCTATCGCGATCTCGACCACTGGCAGACGGTCGTCACCGGCGACGTCGGCCGGAGCCTTTCGGATAAACTGGCCGGCGCCGCCGGCATGCGCATCGTGAACTGGATCAACGGAGGCTATCGCCAGACCTTCCTGCGGTCGAAGGCGATCGAGAAGCCGGAGGATTTCGAGGGCGTGAAGATCCGGGTGCCGGAATCGCCGGTCTTCGTGAAGACCTTTGCGGCGCTCGGCGCCAGCCCGACGCCGATCCCCGCGCCGGAGATTTACACCTCGCTCCAGACCGGGGTCGTCGACGCGATGGAGGGCAGCCCGGAGACCGGCTACACCTACAAGATCTTCGAGGTCGCGGATTATCTCTCGCTCACCAATCACATCTTGCTGGATGGCAGCTACGTCATCAACCAGGCGTTCCTCGACAGCCTGTCCGATGAGGAGCGCGATGCGGTCATGCGCGCCGCTTCGGAGGCGGGGGACGCGCAGCGCGCGGGCTGGACCAAGGTCAACGCTGACTGGCTGACCAAGCTTGGCGAAGTCGGGCTGAAGGTGAACGAGGTCGACACCGCGCCGTTCCAGAAGGTGCTGGGTCCGCTTCAGGATTCCTTCGCTGAAGAGGCGGGCGCCACGGAGTATCTGAAACAGATCCGGGCCGCATGAACCGATGCGATCCGTAATCCGGGTCGCCTCCACGGGGTTGGGCGCCGTGGTCGTCGCGCTGTTCGCGACGCTCATGGCGCTCATCCTCGCGCAGGTGCTCAATCGCTTTCTGCTGGGGTTTCAGATGTTCTGGACCGAAGAGGTCATCCGGCTGCTGCTGGTCTGGACGGTCCTGCTCGCGACGCCGCTGACGCTTCTCTGGCGGCACGAGATCAAGGTCGACCTGCTGAATTTCGAACATCCCGGATGTCAGCGCGGCAAGATCTTGCTGGCGGCGCTCGCGTCGATCCTGTTCTGCGCCATCCTCGCCAAGACCGGATACGATTTCGCGCTGCGCGGGCTTAACGCCCGCTCCACCACCCTCGGGATCTCGCGTGTCTGGTTCTACGCCCCGATCCCGATCGGCGCGGCGTTGTCGGTGCTCGCGCTTCTCCTGCGCCCGGCTGCGGAGGATGCGGAGGATGCGGAGACGGAGGTCTCTTCCGCGGAGCCGGATGCGCGATGACGCTCGTCCTCATCATGTTTGCGGTCTTCATCGTGCTGATCGCCATCGGTGTGCCGATCAGCTTTTCGATGGGGCTGTCCGCGGTCAGCGCGCTCGCTTTCGACGGCGCGGTTCCGCTTCTGGTCCTGCCGCAGCGGTTCTATTCCTCGCTCGACTCTTTCTCGCTTCTGGCGATCCCGCTCTATATCTTCGCCGGCGAGATCATGAACCTCGCCGGGGTGACGGCGGCGATCGTGCGCTTCGCCCGCTCGATCGTCGGGCACATTCGCGGCGGGCTGGGGCAGGTCAACATCCTGACCTCGATCCTCTTTGCCGGCATCTCCGGCTCGGCGGCGGCGGATTGCGCCGCGGTCGGCTCGATGATGCTTCCGGCGATGAAGCGGGAGGGCTACAAGCCCGAATGGTCCGTCGTGATCACCGCCGCCTCGTCGATCCTCGGGCCGATCATTCCGCCCTCGATCCTGATGGTGCTCTACGGCTCGATGACCGGGCTCTCCATCGGCACGCTGTTCCTCGCCGGCGTCACCCCCGGCATCATCATGGCGCTGGCGATGATGGCGCTGGTCTACATCAAGGCTGACGAGATCGGCGCGCCGCGCCAGGAGCGCGCGCCGCTCTCGGAGGTCGGGGCTTCGTTCCTCTCCGCGGGCCCGGCGTTGGTGATGCCGGTCCTGATCATCGGCGGCATCCTCTCCGGAGTGTTCACCCCGACCGAAGCTGGCATCGTCGCGGTCGTCTACGGCTTGCTCTACGGGCTCGTCACCCGCCGGCTCGGGGCGGGAGGGATCTACCGGTTTGCGCTCGGGACGGCGCTCTCTTCGTCGAGCATCCTGATCATTCTCGGCGGCGCCGCTCTCTTTTCGTGGATCATCGCCCGCGCCGGCCTGCCGGTGCTGATCGCGGACTGGCTTTCAGGCGTGACCTCGAACGCGCATGTTGTCCTCTTCCTGATCGTCGTGATCCTGCTGGTGATCGGCATGTTCATCGAGACCATCTCTGCGCTGATCCTGGTTACGCCCGTGCTCACGCCGATCGCCCAGGCCTTCGGGCTGGATCCGATCCATTTCTCCGTGGTCACGATCATCGCAGTGCTGCTCGGCTCGCTGACGCCGCCGGTCGCGGTGCTGCTGCTTCTCACCTGCAAGATCGGCGGGGTGGAGTATTCGAAGACGATGCGGCCGCTCGCGCCGTTCATCTTCGTTCTCATCCTAGGGCTGCTTGCGATCATGTATCTGCCGGCCTTCACCCTCTGGCTTCCGCGCGTCGCGCTCGGCTACGCCGGCTAATCTGGAAAGACCCATGAGCATAATCAACGAAGTCGAAGTCGTCTCCTTCACCGTCGAGGTCCCTGACCTCGACCTCGGGGCGCACAAGGCGATGGGCGTCAGCAATCTACGCTACAACAAGGGCGCCTCGCTGAAGGCGATGCGCTACGCGGTGCGCGTCGCGACGGATGACGGGCACGAGGGCCAGTACGCCGCGCATTGGGTCGGCACCGAGGCGGCGCTGGGGCAGACCCTGATGCTGGCGCCAATCCTTCTCGGGCGCGACCCTGAGCAGCGCGAACTGATCTATGACGACCTGAAACGCGAGGTCCGCGCCTATGACGGTATGGGGCACGGCGTCCTGGACATCGCACTCTGGGATCTCGTCGGTAAGAAATACGGCATGAGCGTCTCGACGATGCTCGGCGGCTACCGGACGGCGCTGCCGACCTACGCATCCACCCATCACGGGCAGGAGACGCCGGGCGGGCTCGACTCGATCGGGGCCTTCGCGGCCTATGCGGCGGAGTGCAAGGAGCGCGGCTTCGCTGGCTTCAAGATCCATGGCTGGCACGACGGCGACAAGCGGCGCGAGGCGGCGGTCGTGCTCGCGGTCCGGGACGCCGTGGGCGCCGATTTCGAGGTGATGGTGGACCCCGGCTGCCAGCTTCGCACCTGGGCCGACGCGCTCTATGTCGGCCGCGCCTGCGACGAGGCGAAATGCTTCTGGTACGAGGACCCCTACCGGGATTCCTCGGTCTCCGTCGAAGGCCAGAAGATGCTGCGCGCGAAGCTCTCGACGCCGCTTCTCATCTCCGAGCATATCCGCGGGCCGGAGCAGAAGGCCTCCTTCGCGCTCGCCGGCGGCTGCGACATGATCCACACCGACCCGGAATATGACGGCGGCATCACCGGGCTGATGAAGATCGCGCACATGGCGGAATCGATCGGCATGGACATCCAGGTCCACGCCTGCGGGCCGGCGCATCGGGCGTGCATCGCCGCCGTACGCAACACGCATTTCTACGAGATGGCGCTGATTGGCCCTGGTATGCGGAACATCGTCCCACCCTATACCTGCGGTTATTCGGATCAGCCGGAGGATCTCGACGCGTACGGGCGGGCGCCCGTGCCGACCGGCCCGGGGCTGGGCGTCTCGTATGACTGGGAGAACATGCGCCGTAGCGCCGTCCTCACCCGCCTCTTCAAGGCCTAAGCGATGAGCGGAGCGAAACGGGCGCTGATCGTCGGCGGCGGCACTGGGCTCGGCCTCGCCGCCGCCGAGGCGCTGGCCGCCAGCGGGGCGCGCGTGTTTCTGACCGGGCGGCGGGCGGGTGCGCTGGAGGCGGCGGCGACGCGGCTCGGGGCGGGCTGCGCCGGGGTGATGGCGGGCGATGCGACCGAAGCTTCGAGCGCGGATCGCGTCGCCGCGGCCGCCGCTGAGGCGCTTGGCGGGATCGACTGCCTCGTCATCAGCGCCGGCGCGACCGCGATCGGCTCGGTGATCGACGCGAAGCTGGCGGAGGTCCGCCATGTGCTCGACGCGAATCTCCTGCCGCTTTTCCTCTATGCGCAGCGCGTCGCGACTTTGATGCCGGAGGCGGGCGGCTCGATCGTCGTCATCGCCTCGATCGCTGGCAGCGTCCCGCATGCGGAAAGGCTCGCCTATTGCGCCGCCAAGTCGGGCGCGATCGGCATGGCGCGTCAGATGGCGCTAGACCTCGCGCCGCGGCGGATCCGGGTGAATGCGGTCAGTCCGAGCCTCGTCCTGACGGAGCTGACGCGCGAGATCATCGGCAAGGCCGACGACCCGGAGGCGACCCTCGCCGCGCGGCGCGCGCGCCATCCGATCGGGCGGCTCGGAACCGCGGAGGAGGTTGGCGCCGCCGTGGCCTATCTGGCTTCCGATCAGGCCGGCTGGATCACTGGGCAGGATTTCCGTCTCGACGGCGGGCTGTCGCTCCGCGCCGCCAGTGCGTAGGGCGGCGCGGCTTGTCGCTGAACGCGATCTGGCGGACCGTTGGGGATGGCCCTTGGGGCCGGCCTTCGCATGACCGGCGAGATCATCTGAATTTCTTCTCCGCCACCTTGTGCGAGTTGATATAGTCCCAGTCATAGACGACGCCGAGACCTGGGCCGGACGGAACCGGGACGCAGCCGTCATCGCCGACGCAGTCGAGCTGGTCGCTGTAGCCGCAGGTGTAGACCGGAGCGACCATGTTCGGCGTGTCCGGGCCGACGAGCGCCACCTCGTAGAAGTTGGAGTTCCGCATCGCCGACATCAGGTGCCGGTGGGCGGGACCGGCCGCATGCACCTCGACATCAAGGCCGAAGGCTTCGCCGAGATGCGCGGTCTTGAGGCCGCCGGTGATCCCCATGTCGTATTCCGGGTCCACCCGCACGAAATCGGTGCCGCCGGCGACGATGAAATCGGCCTTCGGCTCCAACCCGCGCACATATTCGGTGATCAGGAGCGGGGTCCGGATCATCTCCCGCAGCTTCTTGTGCGCGAAGGCCGATTTGCCGGCGTCGCGGAACGGGTCCTCATACCAGAAATAGCCGCCCTCGTCGCAGGCGCGGCCGACATAGAGCGCGTCGGCAAAGGTGCGGAGCTGATTGGCGGGGTCGAGCATCAGGGTCATGTGGTCGCCGACCTTCTCCGCGACGTGAAGGACGTTCTCGGCCTCTTTCCTCGCGTCGCCCTCGTTCCAGCCGTGGATCTTGAAGGCGCGATAGCCCAGCCCGTAGCATTCTTCGGCGAAGTCGGCGTAAGCCTCCTTGCAGTCGAGGCCGCCGGCGTGATCGCCGATATAGGTCGAGGCGTAGGCCGGAAGCCGCTTTCGATGGCCGCCGAGGATCTCGCTGACCGAAGCGCCGTATTTCTTGCCGGCTAGGTCCCAGAGCGCGATGTCGAGCGGCCCCTGCCCCATTCCGGACCATTGCCGGATTTCGCGCTTCAGATCGTCATGGATCTCCTCTCGCGCCAGCGCGTCGCGGCCGATGAGGAACGGCGCGAGCATCTCCATCTCGCCGTTGGTCGCCGGCGTCCCGCCCCAGTTGGTCACGTATTCGCCGGTCAGGCCGTCGTCGGTGCGAATGGAGATGGCCTGCTTGACCACGTTCAGGACCGCGCCCTTTTGGTAGCCGACATGCTGCCCGGCGCCGACCCGGCCAAGGTTGCGGACGTCAAACTCAAACTGAACGATGTCGACTTCAGTTATCTTGCTCATTTTCACAGTCTCTCTTTTCTAGGAGTGGACCCGGGGTTTCCTGGCGCCCTGTGCTCAGTTCAGCAGAACGGAGGGTAGCCAGAGCGAAACGGCAGGAACGTAGGTGACGAATGCGAGCAGCAGCAGGAAAGCGACGTAGAAAGGAATCGCCGCCTTCTGGAAATCGAGCGTGGTGACCTTGCCGACGGCGCAGGTGGTGAACATCAGGATGCCGAAGGGCGGCGTGATCGTGCCGAGGAGCAGATTCGCGGTGACGATGACGCCGAAATGCGCCGGATCGACGCCGATCGCCTTCATCAGCGGCAAAAGCATCGGCACGACGATCAACAGAATCGCCGTCGATTCCATCACCATGCCGAGGCCGATCAGGAGAAGATTGACGATAAGGAGGATCAGCCACGGCCTGGCGGCGAACTGGTTCGCCACTTCGAGGATCGACTGCGGCACCTGTTCGGCCGTTAGGATCCAGCCGAAAGGATAGGACGCGGCCACGATGAACATCACCGACATCGCGGTGACCACGGTCTCCTTCAGCGCGCCGAGAAGGCCCTTCAGGTCGAGCTGGCGGTAGACGAGAGCGCCGATAGCGAGCGCGTAGAAGACGGCGATGGCGGCGGCCTCGGTCGCGGTGAAGGCCCCGATGATGATGCCGCCAAGGACGACGACCGGCATCAACATCGCCCACACCGCGCCGCCGAAGGCCGATGCGAACTCCCGCGCAGTCGGCCGCTTCGACGCGATACCGAAGCGATTGCGCCGGGCGACGATGAAGATCGTCAGTACCATGAAGAGGCCGACACAAAGACCGGGAACGGCGCCGGCTATGAAGAGCCGGTTGATCGATTCGCTGGCGAGCCAGCCGTAGATGATGAACATGATGCTCGGCGGAATCAGCGGCCCCATGGTCGCCGCGAAAGCGCAGATCGCCGCCGCGAAAGGGCGCGGATAGCCGGCCTTCTCCATCTCGTCGATCGAGACCCGCGCCAGCGCCGCCGCATCGGCGATCGCCGCCCCGGAGGTGCCGGCCATCAGCATCCCGACGCAGACCACGACATGACCGAGCCCGCCCGGCACCCGCCCGAGCAGGACCTCGGCGAAGCGGAAAAGACGCCCGGTCATACCGGTCTGGTTCATCAGGTTGCCGGCGAGGATGAAGAGCGGGATCGCCAGCAGCGGGAAGGACTGCGTGGTCGCGATGACCCGCGCGGCGGCAATGTCGAGCGGCATCCCGACAAGCCAGAAATAGAGCAATGAGACCGCGAGAAGCGCGAAGGCCAGCCGCACGCGGAGCAGCATGAGGACGGTGAAAACGAGAAGGATCACCCCGAACATGTCAGATGTCCTGTCTCTCGCGCTCGCCACTGCTGGGGGGGCGCATGGCGATGGCGGCGTGCCGCAGGAAATGCAGCGTGATGAGCGCGAAGCCGACCGGCGCGGCGGCGTTGTAGACCGCGCTCGAGATCCGGAAGATCGGCGTCACCATCGGCGCCGCGCCGACGGCGTAGCGAAAGCCGATATAGGTCATCACCGCGGAGACGAGCGCGCCGACCAGCGCCGCGAAGGCGTCCGAGGCGCGGCCGACCCAGCTGGCTGGATCGGGCGCGAAGATGTCGATCAGGATATGCGCGTCGTCGCGGGCGCAGATCGCGCCGCCGAGGAACAGCAGCCACGAAAAAGCGATCAGGCTCGCCTCCTCCGGCCAAGAGAGCGGCAAATCAAGAACGTAGCGAAAGAATACGCTGGTGACGATGAAGACGCTGAAGAGAACCAGCGCGGCAATTGCGAGAACGTTCTCAATGCGAGCCAAGACGCGCCACATGGCGGGCTCCTCAACTTGGGGGCGGCGTTGCTTCGGGCGGTCGGATCGGCGGCACCGGCGTGACGCTCCGGATCGATTCGCAAATTTCCCGCCGCGCACGGATGCGACGCGGGGGGGCGGGGCGGCCCCCCCGCGTCTCCTCACGATCACTTGGCCTTGATCGCGTCCTGGATGCGATCGTAAAGACCGTCGCTCCAGCTGTCGGCGAACGAGGCGTAGACCGATTTTGTGGCCTCGCGGAATTCGGCACGGTCGACATCATCGACGATGGTTCCGCCGCCTTCCTCGATCTTCGCCACCAGGTCCTGCTCAGCGGCCATTTGCAGTTCGGTGTTGTATTCGCCCGCCTTGACGATCTCGTCCGAGACGATCGCCTGCAGATCCTCCGGCAGCGACTGATAGAACGCGTCGTTGGCGATGATTATGTTCGTCTGTAGGATATGCTTCGTCATCGAAACATATGGATTGACTTCGTAAAATCGCTGCGACCAGATCGCCGGAATTGGGTTCTCCTGACCGTCCACGACGCCCTGCTGGAGGCCGGAGTAGATCTCCTGGAAATTCAGCGTCGTCGGGTTGGCGCCGAGGGCGCGGAACATTTCGACGAAGATCGGAATGTTGGGCGACCTCATCTTGAGGCCCTCCAGATCGGCGATCTTGCGGATCGGGCGATCGGCCGTCATGTCGCGCCAGCCCCAGTACCAGAGGGGATCGAGCACCCGGATGCCGGTCTGGGCGAGGAGATTGTCGAACATCTCCTCGCCGAACGGCCCGTTCAGCACGGCCTTGGCCGTGTCCCAGTCCTCGAAGAGGAAGGGGCCGTTCAGTATCAGGAAATCGGGCATCAGGTTGCCGATGGCGCCGGGGCTCATGAAGGCGACCTGAACGCCGCCGAGGCGCACCGCCTGCATCACCTCCGGCTCGCCGCCAAGCTGTTCGGACGGGTAGACCTGCACCCCTATCCGGCCGTCGCTGCGCTCGGTCACGGCCTCCCCGAACTGCGCGGCGGCCAGCGCCGCCGGCTGGTCCGGCCCGACGCTGACATGGAAGCGGATATTGTAATCGGCGGCCGAGGCCGCAGAGGCCGAAACCAGGGTCGCGGCGCAGATACCGGCGAGCGCCAGATATTTGAAGATCATCGTTCCTCCACTTGGGTTTTTGCTTCGCAGACAGGGGCGGAGCGGTCTTCGCCGCCCTTTTCTCCTTAATCAGGCTAGGGTAAGTGCGTAACGCGTGCAAGGTGCAGTTATGGAGAAAAAGCCGATGAATCGCCATCTCATCCTCGGGGCCGACTGGCCCTTGCCGCTGATCGACGACCTGGTACGGATCCTGAGCGGATGGCGGGTGACGCGCTGGGCCGACGCCAGCGCGGAGGATATCCGCGCCGCCGCCGTGATCGTGCCGACACATGTCCGGGTCGATCGCGCGCTTGTCGAGGGCGGCGCGGTCCGGCTGATCCATCAGTTCGGGGTCGGCGTCGACAATGTCGATCTTCCGGCGATGAAGGCGCTCGGCGTCGCCGTCTCGAACGCGCCTTCCGAAATGTCCGGCATGGCGGCGAGCGTGGCGGAGGGAGCGGTTCTCCTCGTCCTGTCCTGCGCCCGGCTTCCGAGCCTTCGCGCGGACAATCTGGCGAAAGGGGCCTGGAACTGGACCATGCCGCTCAATTTCGGGCTCGCCCGGCGGCGCGTCGGCCTCGTCGGCCTCGGGTCGATCGGCAAAGCGATCGCGCGGCGCCTCGTCGCTTTCGACATGAAGGTGACGGCGGTGCGCCGGTCCAAGGGCGCGCCAGATGAGGCGGAGGCGATGGGGCTCGACTGGATCGGCGCGAGGGATCGGCTGGACGAGCTTGTGGAGACCTCCGACATGGTCGTCATCTGCGCTCCGCTGAACGAGGCTACGCGCGGTCTATTCGGCGCGGAGCTCATCGGCCGGATGAAGCCGTCGGCGTCCTTGATCAATGTCGGGCGCGGCGGAATCGTCGACGAGGCGGCGCTCCTCGCCGCGCTCGACGCGGGGAGGCTTCACGCCGCCGGGCTGGACACGATCTCGGCCGAGCCGCCGGCGCCGGATTCGCCGCTCTCCGCCCACCGGAGGATCGTCCTCACCCCGCATGACGCGGGTGTCACGGATAAGGCCTTCGAGGGCGTCGCCCACGTCATCAGGGAGAACCTGAGACGGCTGGAGGCCGGCGAGCCGCTGCTCAACCGGATCGTCTGATCACTCGATGCGGGTCATGTAACCGGGCGGGACATATGGGGTGGTCTTGGAATGGAGCGCTTCGCGCACGAAATTCGGCGCGGAGCGCAAATGCGCCTCCAACGCGGCGGCTGCGGCGGCGGCGTCGCTGGCGACCAGCGCGTCGAGGACGGCCAGATGCTCGACGATCATCTGACGTCTCACGTTGTAGTCGCGCTGGTGGTTCAGCGAAAAGTTCGTCGCCATCAGCGGAAGCTGGCTTCTGCGAATCGCATCGGCCATCAGCCGGCTCGGCGCATGGAGGACAATATCCAGATGCAGGTCTCGCTCCAGCCTGTCGACGAGTTCGATCCGGCCGTCGACGGACCTGTCGAGACAACCGATCGCGCGTTCGCGCGCGGCGAGGAGCAGGTCCCGCGGCAGGGTCGGGGCGGAGGCCGCGAGCGCCTGCGGCTCGAGCAGCCAGCGGATCTCGTAATGCTCCAGGATATCGTTCTCGGTCATCTGGCCGGCATACCAGCGCGAGCCCCTCTGCTCGATCAGACCCAGCCGCTCCAGCCTGACCAGCGCCTCATGGGCGATGGTGCGGCTGACCGCCTTGCTCGCCGCGAGATGGGTGACGTTGATGGCGAACAGCCCGAACGGCAGGCAGGATGAGATCTCCTGCTCGACCTCCGGGTAGAAGCGCGATCTCCAGTTTCGCTCGCTCAGCGTTCTGCGCGCGCTTGGCGGCAGGCTGAGGCCCGCCTCCGTCGGATCACAACGAAATGACGTGCCGCCGCGACCGACGACGACTCCACGGCCTTCGCCGATCCAAGCCAGCCCGGCATCAGCCAGCGCCAGCAACGCCTCCGTGACCGGGGTGCGGCTCAGGCCGAAAAATCTTGCGAGCGGCGCCGCCTCCAAAATCAGCCCCTCCGGCAGCGTACCGTCGGCGATCTGATTGCGCAGCGTCTCAAAAATCACTTGTGAAAACCGGGGGCGACGCGCCGCCTTTGGATTTCTCTGTTCCAGCCAGGGAACTCCTATCTCAGAAGATGGGTCGCTCAGGAATACCCCCGTTCGGAGATGGCCGCAATAGCGGATGTTCTCGTGGCTAGGGCTATCGCATTTGGCCGAGGATGGATCGGGCGAAGTTGTTTGACCATCCGGAGCGCTTGCGTTTTCGCCTGACGGAGATGTCGGGCCTTGCGCGCTTGAGGAGGTTGAGTGCGAGCTTGCGCAGGATGGCGA
>NZ_JAZHLJ010000095.1:0-11603 GCF_036549495.1 Aurantimonas sp. C2-5-R2 | reverse complement strand
GAAATCTCAAGCATGCTTTCTCCACCGCATAATCTGCGGTGTTAGAAAGAGTCGCCAAGCCTCGTGACCACACAACCTGCGCAAGAGCCACAAACCGAGACCGCACGGACAAAGGGCGCTCCCCGGATCCCGGAAAACGCTCTTTCCCGACGAGGAACAGCATGGAAAACCTCAACGGCCTTCCCTGAGATAGTAAAAAGAAGGGCACTGGTCCTCAGTCGCCGAACAGGCGCTCGCCCTGCTCGTCGATGACCTGGCGGGCCTTGATCAGCGAAAACCGCGCCGCCTCCTCCTCGGAGGCAAACAGATCGGCGCGGATCAGCCGGAGGGTCTTCGTCTCGCCGCCGATCTCCTTTGTGATCGTTGCGGCCAGCCGGTATTGCCCGCCCTCGGCCATCGGCGTCGCGGCGATGGAAAAACCCTCATAGGTTTCCTCGGCGGCGACACGCGGCGCACTCGGTTCGGTGGCAGCGGTGCCGCCAAACAGCTTTTTCAGGAAAGACATCGGCTGGGGTTCCGTTTCCGGGAGAGCGGCGTGGATCGCGGCCGAACCGGCAGCTTCAGCGCCGGTCGGTCAGACATGGCCAGTCAGGTCGAGGCGAAGCTGCGGGACGCGGAGCGCCTGCAGCGCGGAAGTAGCGGCTTGGTCGCGGACGAGGCGGTAGCCGGTCGGCGTCGGCTGGCGGTGAACGCGGGTCTCGAGCCGCACGGCGTCGACAACCCAGAGCTCCTCGATGCCAAAGGCGGCGTAGATGCCCGCCTTGCGGCCGCGGTCCCAGGCAAGACTCGTGTCGGAAATCTCGATTGCCAGGAGACAGGTCGCGCCGTTCAGCCCCTCAAGGCCGACCGCCTTGTCGTAAACGACGAAGTCAGGTTCGAGGAAGGTGTCCTCCGACAGGCGGAAGGTCGTCTCGGGGGTGAAGGCGCGGTCATCGGGAAGCTGGCGGGCGAGTTCGCGGTTCACGAACGTCTTCAGCCGCTCGTGGCGGATCCCCTTGGGCGACATCGGCACGATCTCCCCGCCGATCAGTTCGAACCGCTCATGCGCGTCGATCACGCCGGCGGCGACGAATGCCTCGATCTCGGCGACCGTAAACGGGCGCCGGCGCAGGCCCTCGGCGGCCTGGGTCGTGCGAGGCTCGGGCGGATCGTCGAGCAGCTGGCGGTGGTGTGCGGTCATCGCGGCAATGCTAGCACAGGCAGGCCCCGGCGTCAGCTGTCGAGGAAGCTCCTGAGCTTGCGCGAGCGGCTCGGATGTTTGAGCTTGCGCAACGCCTTGGCCTCGATCTGGCGAATGCGCTCGCGGGTCACCGAGAACTGCTGGCCGACCTCTTCCAGCGTGTGGTCGGTGTTCATGCCGATGCCGAAGCGCATGCGCAGGACGCGCTCCTCGCGCGGCGTGAGCGAGGCGAGGACGCGGGTCGTCGTCTCACGCAAATTGCCCTGGATTGCGGCGTCGATCGGCAGCACCGCGTTCTTGTCCTCGATGAAATCGCCGAGATGCGAATCCTCCTCGTCGCCGACCGGCGTTTCGAGGGAGATCGGCTCCTTGGCGATCTTGAGAACCTTGCGGACCTTTTCCAAAGGCATGGCGAGCTTTTCGGCCAGCTCCTCCGGGGTCGGCTCGCGGCCGATCTCGTGCAGCATCTGACGGCTCGTGCGGACGATCTTGTTGATCGTCTCGATCATGTGCACCGGAATGCGGATGGTGCGGGCCTGATCGGCGATCGAGCGGGTAATTGCCTGCCTGATCCACCAGGTCGCGTAGGTGGAAAACTTGTAGCCGCGCCGGTACTCGAACTTGTCCACCGCCTTCATCAGGCCGATATTGCCTTCCTGAATGAGATCAAGGAATTGCAGGCCGCGGTTCGTGTATTTCTTCGCGATCGAAATGACCAGACGCAGGTTCGCCTCGACCATTTCCTTCTTGGCCTGACGGGCCTCGCGCTCGCCCTTCTGGACCATGTGGACGATGCGGCGGAACTCGGTGATTTCGAGACCGGTCTCGGTGGCGAGATTCTGGATCTCCTGGCGCAGCGCCTTGATCTGGTCCTTCTCCGACTGGACCAGCTTGAGCCAGCCCTTGCCGGAGAGATTGGCGATGTGGCGGGTCCAGTTGGGATCGAGTTCCGAGCCCTGATACTCGCGCAGGAACTCGTCGCGCTTGACACCGTGGGATTCGGCAAGGCGCAACAGCCGGCCCTCGTTGCCGACGAGCCGCTTGTTGATGTCGTAGAGCTGGGCGACCAGAGCGTCGATGCGGTTCTGGTTGAGCGAAAGGCTTTTCACCGCCGTGATCAGCTCTTCCTTCAGCTTCTTGTAGGAGCGCTCCTGGCTGGGCGACAGGGTGCCCTGCGCGGCGAGACGATTTTCGACCTGCTGGTCCTGGAGCTTGCGCAGCCGGCGATAGGCGTCGGCGATCTGGTCGAAGATCTCCATGACCTGCGGCTTGATCTCGGCCTCCATCGCGGCGAGCGACAGATTGTTCTCGAGGTCGTCGTCCTCTTCTTCCTCTTCCTCGCCGGGAGCCCGGGCGCCGGGCTGGGGCGTGCGCACCGGCTGCGGCGTGGTGCCGTCGGCCGAAGGTGGCGGAGGAGTCGGGGTCTTCGCCTCGGGGCCGGCATAGGTCGCCTCGAGATCGACGATCTCGCGCAGCATGATGTTGCCGTCGTTGAGTTCGTCGCGCCAGATGATGATCGCCTGGAACGACAGCGGGCTTTCGCAAAGCCCGGCGATCATCGTCTCGCGGCCGGCCTCGATGCGCTTGGCGATGGCGATCTCGCCCTCGCGCGACAACAGCTCGACCGAGCCCATCTCGCGCAGATACATCCGCACGGGGTCGTCGGTCCGGTCGCCGGCTTCCTTCTTGGTGGTGGTTGCGACCTGGGTCCGTCCGGGGCTTGCGACCTCGGTGGATTCGGAGGTCTCGGCGTTGTCCTCGGCTTCGCCGTCCTCGTCGCTCTCCACCACATTGATGCCCATGTCGCTGAGCATCGACATCATGTCCTCGATCTGCTCCGACGTGACATCGTCGGCCGACAGCATCGAATTCAGCTTGTCCATGGTCACAAAGCCGCGTTTTTTCCCGGCCTTGATCATCTTTTTGACGGCATCGTCGGACAGATCGAGCAAAGGTCCGTCTGGCGCAGCCGCGTCCGGCCGCTCCTCGATCGGCGCTTCGCTTTCTTTGGCCTTGGTCGCCATGCGCAATCTTCTCCAGTTCGCGAGCAGGGACGCGCCGCTAGACGCGGACCATCGACGCTGCGGTCATCTTGGCTGCCTTTATACGGCAGCAGCCGTAAACGTTCGCTTAACCATAGTGCGACAGCAGCCGGGCTGCATCCCGAGGAAAGCGTCGCATGCTATCAAGGAAGCCTCACGGCGCCCTCAAAAGGGGGCGGGTTGCGAAAAATTCAAGCGCAAGGATCAGGGAATGATCCCGACGGTCGCCGTCATATGATGCGTCAAGGGGTTAAAGGCAATGGTTCGCCGCCCAACGAGTCCCAACATGGTATCCGACGGAAACTGTGCGGCCCGCGTCAGATCGCCTTGGCGGGGCGCCCGGACAATGTTCCGAATCCGTCGATCAACGCCTCGGTGCCGTCCACCCGCTCGATCTCGCGTTTCACCTCGATCAGATGCGCAAACGACGCTTCCGAGGATTCGCGTCCGAGCGCTTCCTCGGCGTTCTTCAGTTCCAGACTTAGGGATCGCGAACGGTGTTGCAAGTGCAATGCCTGGCGCACGGCTTCCCGCGCGTCCTCGGGCGCGGCATCGGAAAGGAACGGCCAAAGCCTGACCTGCCGGGCCTTGGCCTCGTAGGCGTCGAAAATTTCGCGCGCGCCACGCCGGGCGAGTTCCGCCAGCAGCGCCTCGCGATCGGCGGGCGGGGCTTCGGCATAGGCGTCGAGGACCGAGGATCGCAGGCGGTCGAGATCGCCCTCCGGCAAGTCCAGATCGGCGAAATAGTCGAACGCCTCATGGATCAGGACCGGATGGTTCACGAAACCGAGGACGATCGCGATCTCGCGCAAGGAGGGCTCCGGCACGCGCAACGGCTTGGTGAGACTGGAGCGGGCCAGCCGGTCGGAGATCGCCGAACGCCGCCCTCCCCCCGCCGGGCCGCGACCGGACGAACCGGCGCGGTCGTCGCGGCGGCCGCGCGCGTTGTTGCGATCCTTGCCGCCGCCATGACCGCCGCTGCCGGCGAAAAACGAACGCAGCCGTTCGTCGGCATCCTGCAGATAATGCCGGCGCACGCTCTCGTCGCCGACCTGGCGCAGCAAGGCTTTCAGCCGATGTTCCAGATCGGCGCGGCGCTCGGGCGTATCGAACAGGCCGCTGGCGGTCTCGCGCATCCATAAAAGGTCGGCGAGCGGCCGCGCCGCGCCGAGCAGATCCCGCACGGCGTCCGGGCCGCCCTCGCGCACCAGATCGTCGGGATCCTTGCCGTCGGGCAGCAGCGCAAAGCGCAGCGAGCGGCCGGGCTTCAGCGCCGGAAGCGCCAGCTCGGCGGCGCGGTGCGCGGCCTTCAGCCCCGCCGCGTCGCCGTCGAAACACAGGATCGGCTCGCCGGTGGTCCGCCACAACAGGTCGAGCTGGCGCTCGGTCAGCGCCGTGCCGAGCGGGGCGACGGCGTGTTCGATGCCGGCCTGGGCGAGCATGATCACGTCCATATAGCCCTCGACCACGACGAGGGTTTCGGCGGCCCGCGCCGCGCGCCGGGCGCGGGCGTGATTGAACAGCACCTGGCCCTTGTGGAAGATCTCCGATTCCGGCGAGTTGAGATATTTCGCCTGGGCGTCGGCCGCCATCGCGCGGCCGCCGAAGGCGATGGTGGCCTCGCGCAGATCGGTGATCGGGAACATGATGCGGTCGCGGAAACGGTCGTAGGAGACGGCGATCTCCTCGCCGTGGACGACGAGCCCGGTGGCCTCGATCTCGGCCTTTCCGACCCCCTTGGCGGCCAGATGCTCCTTCAGCCGGTTGCGCGAATTCGGCGCGTAACCGAGGCCGAACTGCTTCTGGGTCTGCGGATGGAGGCCGCGATCGCGCAAGTAAGCCCGCGCTTTTGCGCCGTCCGATTCGTGCAGCGTCGACTGGAAGAACGCCGCGGCGTGGCGCATGGCGTCGAGGATGGTCGCGCGCGCCTCCTCGCGCCGCTCCGCCGCCGGATCGCGGTCGGGCATCGCGAGCCCCGCCTCCCCGGCCAGCCGCTCCACCGCCTCGGGAAAGGACAGGCCCTCGAGCTCGGTCAGGAAGCGGAAATGGTCGCCCGAGACCCCGCAGCCGAAACAATGGTAGCGGCCCTTCTGGTCCTCGCAGTGGAAGGACGGCGTCTTCTCGCCATGGAACGGGCAGCAGGCCCAGTAGTCGCCGCGCCCGGGCTGCGACTTGCGGCGATCCCAGGCGACACGGCGGCCGATCACGTCCGAGATCGGAACCCGGTCGCGAATGTCGTCGAGGAAGGAAGGCGGAAAGCGCATGGGGCCGGTCTGTATGATGGACTGGGCGAAGTAGCTACGGCGGGATGATCGAAATTCTGAATCGTTCCCCGTCAACTCCGCCTCACCGGCGCCAGCATAGTCGGTTCGTCTGCTCGCTAACAGGCCTGCGTCCTGACGTGCCCCGCTTCGCCATACGCCAAAATCGCGCGATCCCGCGTGAGAATAACCAGATCATGCTCACGGGCGGTGGCGATCATGATCCGGTCCATGGGATCATTGTGCACCGGTGTCGGCAGATAGGACGCCGCCACGAGCACGGCCGGCGACACGCCCTGCACGGTCACACCAGCGGCGTCGACAAACTCCTCGAACCAGCGGAGCGGATGTTTCGTCGATGCCACGCGCCCCTTGGACATGAGCATTCCCAACTCCCACGCGGTCATCACGGAAACGCAGATGCCTGCGCCGCCCGAACGCGCCGCCAAGATCGCCTCGACGGCGGTTTCAGCGATGGGCGCGTCCTGTGACAGCCAGATGACCGCACAGGTATCCAGCAACAATCCGTCAGCCATCGTCGTAACACTGCCCCCATTCGGGGTCGGCCGGCCGCGTCAGGTCGACGCCCGCGGCAACCGACAGACTGCCCTTCATGGAGCCGAAGAGACGATCGCGCGCCGGCCCGCCTCCGGTCTGGGCGCTATCGGTGGGTCGAGCGGATCGCGGGCTCCCGTTCGGCACGCCGCTTCGGGGTCCGGCACGCGTGAACACCAGACGTTCGCCGGCAATGTCCACCTGCTCGGTCTGATACCCCGCGCTCAGCCACTGGCGAGTCATGACATTGTTGCTGGGATTGTTGCTCCACCAAGCGCGGTGCATCTTCGATCGCGGCAGCCGGGACCCGACAATTCGTTCGATTTCCGCAAAACTCATCGCAATATGACGGTCAGACCGGCTTTCCAGGTATTGTCCCAAGGGATCATACTTGCTCATGGGAATCCTCCTTTCAATTTTCACACCCTACCAAACACACACACAGTATCAATGAGTGTGTACACACAAGACGAAATTGGGTCTGGATTCGCTCAGAGCAAAGATGCTGCAATCGCTGCCTCCGCCGCGAAAATCCGGCCAACCCCGCCGACCGAGGTGAATCGACAGACCATGCTGCAAGCCATCACCGCCATCTTCGTCTGCCAGCTCGCCGGCGAGGCGATCAGCATTGCCACCGCCCTGCCGCTCCCCGGCCCGGTCATCGGCATGGCGCTTTTATTCGCCGCGCTGCTGATCAAGGGCAATGTTCCGCAAAACCTCGGCGCGGTCGGCGACGGGCTGTTGGCCAATCTCTCGCTGCTGTTCGTGCCGGCCGGCGCCGGCATCATGGTGCATCTCGCCCGGCTGGAAGGCGATGCGCTGGCGATAAGCATCACCCTCGTCGTCTCGACGCTTTTGACGATCGCCGTCACCGCTGTCGTGATGAATCGCTTCGGCCCCGGCCGGAAGGGGCGCAACGATGCCTGACCGGCTGACCGACGTCTGGGTCTATCTGGCAGCAAGCCCGTTGTTGTCGCTGACCATGACGCTGATCGCCTATCAGGCGGCGAGCTTCGTCTATCGCAAGGCCGGATCGACGGCGCTGCTCAATCCCGTCCTGGTCACGGTAATCCTCGTCGTCGCGGTGCTGACGCTGACCGGGACAAGCTACCAGACCTATTTCGAGGGGGCGCAGTTCATCCACTTCCTGCTCGGCCCGGCGACGGTGGCGCTGGCGATTCCGCTCTACCGCCAGTTCGACAAGGTCCGCCAGAGCGCCGCCGCCATCGCCGCGAGCCTTCTCACCGGCTCGCTGACGGCGATCATGTCGGCCGTCGGCCTCGGCCTTTTGTTGCGAGCCGACCCCGTCAGCCTGATCGCGCTGGCGCCGAAATCGGCGACCGCACCGGTCGCCATGGGGATTGCCGAAAAGCTCGGCGGCCTGCCCTCGCTGACGGCGGTGCTGGTGATCGCGACCGGCATCTTGGGCGCAGCGCTCGGGCCGGTGCTGCTCGACCGCCTCGGCATTCGCGATCCGGCGGCGCGCGGCTTTGCCCTGGGTACGGCCTCGCATGGCATCGGCACGGCGCGGGCGCTTCAGGAGAGCGAGGTGGCCGGGGCATTCTCCGGCCTCGCCATGGGCCTCAACGCCTTGGCCACGGCGATCATCCTGCCGCTGATCTGGGCGCTGGTTTTTTGAGAGGGATGGCCCCGCCGCGGATCAAGCGCGAAGCTGGTTCAACATCTCCCGGGCCTCGACGAGATCCGGCAAACCGTCACCCTCCGCGATAGCGTCGAGGGCTTCTTCTAGCGCCGCCGCCGATTCCTGCGGTTCGTCGCCCCTGGCCATGCGAAACGCGGCGAGGTCCCGCACGGCGCGCAGCGCGAACCAATGGACCCCTTGCCGGCTCGCGGTGGCACAGGCGCACCGCAAGGCGTCCTCGGCGGCGGCGACGTCGCCATCGCGGAGAAGTCTGCCGCCGTGAAGACGCAGTATTTCCGCCAGCATCATCTCCTCGCCGGCGTGCGCGATGCAAGCGAATGCCTCTTCGATCAGTTCCGTTGCGTCCTGCATACATCCGAGATGAAGAGCCGCGTCGGCGGCGACAGCATCCCAGGTCGCGACATGCAGCCGCGCGCCGGTGGCCTTCCACTGCTCGATTCCGCGACGCGATTGCTGCAGCGTCGAGGCACCGCCACCCAGCATCGTTTTCGCCCAGCCGATGAAGACGTTGTCGTGCGCGGTCCAGAAGACAAAGCCGTGCTTCTCGCTCAGCCGCAGGTTTTTCTCCGCGTGGGCGAGGCAGCCTTCCACGTCCCGTCGCAAGAAGAGCATCAGGCTGTGAATGGCGCCGGCGAAGACGCTGGCAATCGGGAGCTCCAGCGCGTCGGCATCGCGGACGGC
Organism: Aurantimonas sp. C2-5-R2; assembly: GCF_036549495.1. Taxonomy (NCBI): domain Bacteria; kingdom Pseudomonadati; phylum Pseudomonadota; class Alphaproteobacteria; order Hyphomicrobiales; family Aurantimonadaceae; genus Aurantimonas; species Aurantimonas sp. C2-5-R2. The sequence continues at coordinate 3,221 of NZ_JAZHLJ010000095.1, read as the reverse complement.
CGCCTCGATGCGAGCCAACCCCGTGTCGGGCATTCCCTCGATCGTATCCATCCATCCGAGGTAAAGGCGCGCGATCAATTCCGGACTCTCGCCATGCTCAAAGAGGGTTTGCTCCGGCGACCACGGGGTGGGGTCCGAGAGCACGGCCTCGAAGGCGGCGCGCGCCTCCGGCAGACGGCCTTCCGCCTTGCGGTTGGAGCCGAGGGCGCGCTGAGCGAGGCGCTGCCAGTCGCCCCGGCCGCTGGTTTCGGCCAGAGCGACGAGCTGATCGGCGAGCGCGGCGCTGCGCGTCAGCTCACCCTGATCATAGATGCAGTTCCACAGCGCGCGAAGCACCGTGAAGCGGCAGGAATCGTCCTTAAGCTGCTCGGCAAGCGCGACTGCGGGCGTCAGTGCCGCCTCGACCTCCGGCGAAGCGTAGCCGCGCACCGCGATCAGCGGCACGCTGAGGGCGACGCGCGCGTCGAGCTCCCGCACCGCGCGGGCCGGCCCCTCGGGAAGCCTCTCGCAGAGGCCGAGCGCGTTGGAAATGGTGCTGACCGCCTCTTCGTTGGCGCTGCGGTGGGCGGCGGCCCGGCCGGCGGCCACGAAGCGCTCGATCGCCTGTGGAAGATCGCCAGCTTCGGCGGCATGGTACGCGATCAGGCTGTCGGGCGCGCCGTCAGGACGCGCGGCGAGCGCCGCCGCGATGGCTCCGTGGATGGTGCGGCGGCGCGAATGCAACAGGCTGGCGTAGGCCGCGTCGCGAACCAGCGCATGTTTGAAGACATGATGGACGGCGGGAGCGGCGCCGCGCCGAAACGCCAGTTGGGCCTCGACCAGCCGGTCGAGTGCCTCGTCGATCTGCGCCTTGGGCAGATCGGCGACGGCGACGAGCAGGGCGTAATCAAACTCGCGGCCGATGCACGCGGCGATCTGCGCGACTTCCCGCACGCCGGGCAGCCGATCGAGCCGTGCCAGGAGGCTGTCATGCAGGGAAACGGGAATTGCGCCTGGGGAAGCATCGTGGTCACGGGCCTCGACCACGGCCTTGGTCAATTCTTCCACGAAAAGCGGCACGCCGTCGGTACGGGCGATGATCTGTTCCAGCATCTCGCTCGACGCCGACGTCTCGCCGATCAGCTCCTCGATCAATTGCTGAGCGGCGGCGCGGCTCAGTCGATTGAGCGCGAGATGGGTGACATGGGGATGGGCCGCCAGTCGCGGCTCCCCGTCCGGGCGGCTGGTCATCAGGATCATCACCGGCTGGTCGCCGATCGCATCGAGAACCAGGCCGAAGAGTTCAAGGGTCGAGGGATCGGCCCAATGCGCGTCTTCCAGCACCATGAGGACCGGGCGCTTGCGGGCCAGGCCCACGGGCTGGGCGGCAAGCGCCTGCAGGGTGATCATACGTCGCTGTTGCGGGCCGACCCGTTCGAAACTTTCGGCATCCAGGGGCACAAGTCCGACCGCGTCGGCCAGCGCCGAAAGTGCGCCATGGGCGTCGCCGTCGCTTTTCGCCAACAGGGCGGTTAGACGGTCGAGGTTCTCGGCGTTGCCGGCGTCGGGGTCGAGGCCAGCCGCCCGGCGCAGTTGCTGGATCACGGGCCAGAGCGGCGTGTCGGCATAATAAGGCGAGCATTGCTGCCGGATGCGGAAATGATCGGTGCCTTCCAGACGACGCAGCAATTCCGCCGTGATCCGCGACTTGCCGATGCCGGCTTCACCGGTCAGGAGCACACACTGCCCTTCGCCGCCCCGCGCCAACTCCCAGCGTTCGAGCAGGAGCGAAAGCTCCATGGCGCGGCCGCAAAGCGGCAGCACCCGCTGACCCTCCCTCGCCTCGAAGCGGCTGGCCAGCATGTTTTCGCGCAGCACGCGGAAGGCCTCGACCGGCCGGTCGTAGCCGCGCAGCGTCAACGCCGGCAACGGCGCGACCTCGAAATGTTCGCCGGCGAGCTGACGTGTCGTCCCGGATATGACCAGCGCTCCGGCTGAGGCTATCGCCTGCAGGCGCGCGGCAAGGTTGGGCGTGTCGCCGACAACCGTGCGCTCGCGTGCCTCGTTGTCGCCGATGAGATCGCCGACGACGACGGGACCGCTGGCGCAGCCGACGCGAATGGCCAAGGGGACGTCTCCCGGAGAGGCCAGACGCGCGGCCGCCGCGATGACGGCGAGACCGGCGCGCAGGGCCATCTCCACCTCGTCTTCCCGCACCCGCGGCCAGCCGAAATAGGCCAGCACGCCATCGCCCATGAATTTGGCGACGTGGCCTCCGAATCTGGCGATTTCCCCGGAGACGGTATTCTGGAACGCACGGATAACGGCCGCCATGTCTTCCGGGTCGAGCCGCGCGGCAAGTTCGGTGGAGCCGACGAGGTCGACGAACATGACTGTGATCTGCCGCCGTTCGGCGGCGCCGTCCGCGGACGGGCCGGCGCTTTCGTCAGGCGCCGCCGGCATCTCCTCGTGAAGCGCCTTGAGCAGCCGCCGGCGCTGGCCGAGGGTCAACCCGAGTTCCTTCAGGTCCGCCTCGTCGAGCTCGCGCAAGACCGCGAGATCGACATCCTCCTCGATCAGCTGCGGCGCGAGGGCTTCCAGGCCGACGAGGCGCAGCCAGGCCTCGAGCCCTTCGTGATGGTTGGTCACCGCGCTATGATCGGTTCGTCGTTCCACGTTCCCGCCATCCGAGCCTAGCCCCTCTCGTCAGCCTAGCACGGTTGCGGCGCGAGCGCGTGCGAGCCGAGGCGCCAAGAGCGATGCGGCGGCGACGTCTTGCCCGGGGCACGGCGTGGCACGGCATCGGCGCGGCGCCGGCGTTTACAGGAGAGCGAAGGGACCGGGGCGGTTTCCGGCCTCGCCATGGGGCTCAACGTCCTGGCGACGGCGATCATCCTGCCGCTGATCTGGGCGCTGGTGTTTTGAGGGGGGATGAGACTCTGGCGGTGGGCGCCGATGCGGGTGGCGGGTTCAGATGGTTGTCTGCCGGTCCGCTCTTCAGAGCGCGAGGCCAAAAGCGGACATAACCCCAACGGCAGCGGCGGGCCGTTAGCAGTCGCTTTTGGGTCGCTGGAGGCGAAAACCTGTCGCTGGACGCTCTATCGCTGCTGCACGTCCGTGGAACGGGTGGTAGTCAAGCGACGACGAAGACAGGGTGCATCTAGGCTCAGGACTCATTGATCAGAGCCAGAAGATGACGGCGGCTGCGATGCAGATGGCCGAGAAGAAGGTGTGGGCGCAAC
>NZ_JAZHLJ010000094.1:0-11795 GCF_036549495.1 Aurantimonas sp. C2-5-R2 | reverse complement strand
TGGGGCATTACCATGTCGATACGTTACCTGCGCCCTCAAGGGTAAATTCCCGGGTGGTCGATGTCTCATCGTCATTGGCACGGAGGGCTCGATGTCGGATCGCCGCAGCACCGACAGTTCAGGGAGTTCAAGAATCCACGCACCCATCATCTGTTCGACAAGCCGCTTCTCGTCTCCGAAATCGCCTTTCAGTTCCTCAAACCAGTCGAGCGCCAGCACGCGAATGAAGGTGCTTTTGCGCTTGCCCTGCACCCCTTCGATGATCGGAACGAAGTCGAACTTGTGGCCCGGCTCGAAAGCGCGGGCGACGGCCGCGACCACGAACTTCCGTGCAGCTTCCCGGTGATAGGCGTTGTCCTCGGCACCAAGGAAATCGATGAAGAGCGTTTCCACACGCGGCACCTTGTCCCAAGGCACCGCTGCAAGACGTTCGCGGACCGGGTGGAAGGGTGCCAGTCGGGCGGCGTTTCCGATTGCCGCCTGAAGGTCACGGTCCGACGGCTTCAAGCCCCATCCGGGCAGCTTCGGCCCATTCGGCGCCTCCAGTAGGATACGGAGCGCATCGGTGTGCTGGTCCTGCCAAACATCACCGTTCGCGCGGTCCCTGATCGGAATGCGCGCGACCACGGCAAGCTTCGTCTTCAGGGGCACGCGGGTAACAACCTGTTCACGGAATGCATTGAACTCGACACAAGGGGCGATCCGGGGATCATTGGCGATGATCGTCGCCAGATTGGCGACGGTGTTCGTCACGCTGCCGTCGCGGGCTCGCTCAAGGCTTAATTGCCAGTCGGTCCGCTTGGCCTTCGGATCGCCCACCAGTTCGTCGAGATCGGCCTGAAGCTCGTCGTCGCCATCGGCGCCCGGCTCGTCGTCCGCCAGATCATCGAACATGGCCTGTTGGTCATACCTGGACTCGGCCTGTTGCCGCCGGAACGCGGGATCATCGGCGATGAAGTCGAGCATGGCTTTCCACGACGGAAGCCCCGTCGGCGGGGTGTCCTTCGACTCGCCTTCGTCGCGGTCGCCGAACATGTGGATGCGGACAAGATCGAAGGCGTTCACCAACCGGTCGGCGCAAGGGTCGCTGCCGTGGTGCGAATAGAGGAACAGGCCGCAGTCCTCGACAACAGCGCCGTTCGTCGTCGTGCCGCCGGTATAGGTGAAGCGGGGCTTCTCGCTGTTATCGTCCGTCGCCTCATACGGCAGGTCGAACTTCTCGATAGCCTCAATCACGTCATAGGCGCGACAGAAGTCGCCCACCGGCCCCTTCTTCGTAGTCGGGTCTTCCACCTTGCTTGCGTGCTCGCGAAGCTTTTCGCCTTCGCAGCGGGGCAGGTTCGACAGGTCGCGCCAATCGCCATCGGTGACCTCGAAATCGGCGAACACTCCCACCGGATCGATGATCTTCCCTTCATTGCGATAGAACACATAGGGGCCGTCGACGGAACACGTCGGCAGGTACATCATCTGCCCCGGCCGGAAAGACACCTTATCCACCATGCGCATTTCGGGGTCGAACATGCGTGCGATGATCCGGGACAGCGGGCCGTACTCGTCATTGGTCACGGCCGGATCAACCGCAATGAAGATGCGCAGGCGCGGATTCTCGTCGGTGTGGCTGCGGGTCGAATGCGCGAAATATTCGACGGTCGGGCAGACGCACCCCGCCAACATCTGGTCCACGAATTCAGGGGTAGCTCCGTCGATGTCGAGCGACACCAGATTGCAGGGCTTGGCCGACTTCGCGTTGCGCTTCTTCCCGTCGACGTGGGCGCGGAAAAGCCAGCCCCCGACCGTCTTCAGTTCCTTGCGCTCGTCAGGTGTGAGCTTCCGATAAGCCTTCAGCGTCTCCGGCGTCCGGGTCGGCGTGCGGAACTTGTCGATGAAATCCACCAGTCGGGCTTGCGTGTTCCGGGCCTTGCCCTGATTGCTGCCGCGACCTTCTGCGAAGCGCACAATGAAGCCGTCATTCGACGTTGCGGAGGATCGTTTTTCGTGATAATTCATATGGTTAGCGGCCCTCTGCCGCACCTCAGCAATGCGAGAACTCGGAGCCCGTCGGACCATCCCGGCGGGCTTCGTTATTGAATGGTGGGGGAATGGGTGGCTTGCCACGCCTCGCAGGCTGCTTGCCGCTCGGGCGGCACGTCCGACCGGTGGACGTTGAGGCGGCGGCGCCAGCCGGTGCCGTCCCACCAGTGCGAAACCTCGCCTGCAAGGGCAGCGGCTCGGCCACAAATTGGTTCTGCCTTCGACCGGGTTTGAGCCTCTTCGTCTGCGAACAAATGGGCAGTCTCGGCAGGCATCCCCTCTTCCTGAAGCTGACGGACGCGCCGTTGTCGCCAGCGGCGCCAGAAGCCGTTCATTTGCGGCGGGGCCCTATCAGTGCGGCGCGGGCGTCGCGATGCAGGGCGGCTTCGGCGCCCCCGGCATGGACGACAAGCCCCGCTTCCATCAGCCGTGCGGCTTCCTCGGGAGTCGCGGTGAAGGTTTCGCCCGCGCGGGCACGGGGTGCGGCGCCGAACTCTTCGGCGGAAATGTCGGTGGTAGCGAGAAGTTCGGTCATGTCAGTTTCCTTCGTTGCTATCGGGAGGCTGGTGCCAGCGGGTTTCGTCGTCTGCCGGTGCAGCCGCGCCATTCGCGATCAGCTTTTCGGCTTCTTCGTCACTTACTTCGAAGATGCTCCCGGCTTTTGTGATGATGGTTTCGACCTGGAGAATCGGATTGCCTTCGGCGTCGAAACGTCCGCTGTTGACCATTCGGCCACTGGCGGCCCAGATTTCTGTGATGGCTCTGAGCTTATGCATCGGTTGTCAGTTCCTTTTCCCAACGGGTTGCGATTTCCACAGCGGCATCACGGATAGCGAAACCGTCCAGTTGCTCGGGCGCGAATCGGGCCGGAATGGCGTCAACGAACCGTGTGACGACCGTGCGCGCGCTGAACAGATCGGGGGCCTTGACCGCGTCATAGGCGAACTTCTGCCCGAGAAGGTCCGTCAGCACGAAGTCGGTGGCGACCAGTTCGGTGAGTGCCGGAGCGATGTCGGCGAGCGCGGAATGGATGCGCGCGACGGGATGGGCCCGCCGGGCCTGCACGACAGCCACCACGGCGTCAGCCTTGGCCGGGACCAGTTCGGCCAGCTTAGCGGCAAGCTCGGCCTTACGCCCGTCCAGCATTCCCAGTGCCGTCTTGGCGCCTGCAAGGATTTCGTCGCACTTCGTGACCTCGGCCCGACGGCGCGCCGAGGTGTCCGCCGACACGGCAACTTCGTCCACAAGCGCACGGGCCGCGTCGGCGCTGGTCTTCTCGACAAGATCGGCCTTCCGCTCGGCAGCGTCGCGGGCGTCGGCCTGAATGCGATTCCGCTTGCCCGCGATTTCGGCCAAGGCCGCATTCAGCTTGGCGTCTTCCGCCATGATCGATTTCAGGTCCATGGGGGTCAGCCCTTTACGTAGACGGTGGGGATTGTGATGAGACGCCCGCCGGACCAGACGCGAGCCCGAAGCCCTGCTTCCGTCCGATCAACGAAGGTCGCGATGGCGCCCGGATGGTCGGCAAAAAGGCGCCGCAGCTTCTCGGGATCGCGCGTCGCGCCCTCCCACGGTGAACGGCCCACCCCCATTGGGATTTCGATAGGCGCGAAAGCGCTGTGGCGCCGAAGGACCGGCAGAACGCGGGCACCAGCGCCCGCCCCGGCAAGTGCGGCAGCCAGATGGTCGGCATCATGCGGCAGCACCTGAAGGGCGATTATCAGCGGATCAGCGGCCATTGAGCTGCCCTCCGCGTGCGGCGATACGGTCCCGCATCCACGCGTCAACTTCGCCTTTCACGAAGCCGACAGAGCGCGCGGCAAGTGGCACGGGAGCGGGAAACTTCCCCGCCTTGACCAGATCGCGAATGGTATTTTGGGGAAGCCCCGTCAGTTCGATGACTTTCGTCCATCGAACGAAGCTGATTTCGTCTTGCATTGATTTGCCTCCGTGACGGACCGGGAACAACCCGGCTCGCTGCGGAGACTGGACAAAATCGACAGATGATACTTTCCGACAACTGTCGGGGCTATTCTGGCAGCTACCGGGTCCGCGACCCGATCAACGCTTCAGCGGCATGGTTCTGAAATGCACGGTCCGCTTCATAACTGACGGGCGCAAGCGGCAAGTTCAATTCCTGATAGCAAGCGAGCACGTCTTGCAGACGCGGCGACCGGCGCGGATCGTTGCCGCCCCAAGCCTCAATGGTACGCGCCGACAGGCATGTGGCGCGGGCAAGACCTTCGTTCGAAATCCCGCGCTGTTCCATCACCACAAAAAGGTGCTGAACTAGCCGGTTCACTGCGGCCAATCCCGGTTCGAAATAGCCGAGATGATCCGCGCAATAGCCCATGCACTCCCGCATTTGCTGCTTGGTGGGAAGTCGTCTGCCCGATGGCTCTTCATCACCCCGGACAACCTGAATCCAATGTTCAATGCGCTCCACCGGAACGCCAGAGCCGAGCGCCAGCGCGGCAGGATTCACCCCTTCGGCGGAATCCGATGGTGCAATTTCGTCATGGTCCCGAAAGGCGTCGAACTCGTCCGCCCGGTAACGCAACCACCGCTTAAAGCGGTCAATATCAACCGGACGGGAATCGCGCGACGTGAGCACGCGCGGGCTCTTGGACTTGCGTTTCTTGGGGCCGGGCGGAAGTGCATCGGCAAAGGCTCTTCGTAGGCCGTCGGCAGCCTCATCCAGCTTGGCTATCGCCCCGGTGCGAAGAGTGTGACTTTCCGGGGACAATACGTCCGCCATGAGCTTGAAGCCGTCCAGCGCGGCGGCCGCATGGTCTCGGGCAAGTCGTGCCTCTTCAAGCGCGTCGTGCCTCATGTTCGCAGGCAATGACGCGTCAATCGCCCACTCCCGGTCAAGCGTCGCTTCTGCCCGCCGGAGAAGCGCTTCCGCACTATCGACACACTGTTGAGCTTGTTCGAAGGTCAGCCCACGTCCGGCATGGTGCAGGGCATCGTGCCGTGCCTTGGCTTCATGATAGCGGCTTTCGGCGCGGGCAAGGTCATCCAGCAGTTTTCGCCGCGATACCTTCCGGCGCGTCGCCTGCTTTGGTACTGAAGGTTCTCTGCCCGTGTCTTCGGCCTCTGCGGCGGCACGTTCGACCAGCGCCGAAAGGCGGCCGATGCCACCTTCATCGATCATGCGCGGCGCCCCGGAAACGGGATCACCTTCCGGCCATGCTCGGCAGCGTCCAAATAGTCGGACCACCAGGACAACATCGCGCGGCGGTCGGACAACCATTCTGCGGAATTATATGCGCTTCGAACCGAATCGCCGTCGGTGTGGGCAAGCTGTCGTTCGATCCAATCGCGATTGAACCCGGACTCGTTCAAAATAGTCGAGAAGGTTCCACGGAATCCATGAACAGTGGCTCGACTGTGATAACCGAGTCGGTAAAGCGCATAGATCATCGTATTTTGGGAGATGACCTTTTCTTTCGTCGCCGCAGGCAAGACATACTCGGAATTGCCCGCGATCTTCTTCAGTTCTCGCAAGACCGCGACCACCTGCGGCGACAACGGCACCAGATGGCCCGAACGCATTTTCATTCGCTCGGCAGGGATGCGCCAGAGCGGTTCGGCGCCATCCAGACCTTCGAACTCTGACCATACGGCGAAGCGTGCTTCGCTGGTCCTGACGGCCGTGTGCATGACCAGCCGGAGCGCCAGAACGGTTTGACGGTCGCCCTGATAATTCGACAGCGCCTTCAGGAACTCGGGGAGTTCGGCCGCCTTCAAAGCGCTGCGGTGCTTCTGCGCACCGGGAGCCTTTAGAGCGCCCTTGAGGTCTTGAGTCGGGTCACGAACGGCACGGCCACTGGCAACGGCGTATCGGAAAATCTGACCTGCGACCTGAAGCAGTCGCCCCGCCAACACCACCGCGTGGCGGCTTTCAACCGCACGGATCGCGCCAAGGATTTCGGGCGGCTCAATCGCATTGATCTGTTCCCCGCCAATGGCGGGGAACAGATCGGCTTCGATCCGGCGCCAGATGCGTTCGGAATAGGCGGGCGTCCATCCATCCTTCCGGGAAGCAAACCATTCCTCTGCAACGGCTTCGAAGCTGTTGGCCGCTTCGATCTTGACCTTTCGCTTGTCCGTCCGCTTCTGTTCGCCCGGATCGATCCCCTTCGCCAGCAACTCTTTGGCCGAGTCCCGGCGCGTTCGCGCGTCCTTCAAGCCCACGGCGGGATACGAACCGAAGGCAAGGGTCTTCTGCTTCCCTTCAAACCGAAAGGCCAAGCGCCAGTGCTTGCCGCCGGTGGGTTGAACCTGAAGGTACAGGCCGCCGCCATCGCTCAATTTGCGGGGTTTCTCGGAGGGTTTGGTGGCCTTGATGGAGGTATCGGTGAGCGGCATTGTTGGCACTTTCGAAGCGGTGGTGTTGGTATCACCGCAATTATGCCAACAAACTTTCCGGCTGTCACCGGTTTGTTCCAAACCTCTTCGGAGACTGGTTAACCCGGAAACCCCTACATTTAATCGGGTTTCTGGACTTTCTCGGGGCTCTTCGGAGCTATTCGGAGAAGGGGAGTGGTGGGCCCGGTAGGACTCGAACCTACAACCAAGCGGTTATGAGCCGCCGGCTCTAACCAATTGAGCTACAGGCCCCACGCGCCCTGCCCTAGCGCATACGCCCCAGCGCCTCAAGGCGCCAAATACCTCGGCGCCGGCTTTTCTTCCAATCTCCGCTTTGACGCCGCAATGGCCGCCTAGCAAGATCGGCGATATCCTTCGAACCGGAGTTCTGCCCCATGCGAAGCCGCCCCCGTAGTCTGATCGCCGCCCTCCTCGTGCTGGCAACACCGGTCTTGGCCGGCGCGCAGGAGCCCGCCGCACCGTCGCCGCGAACTCTGGTCGTCACCGGCACCGGCGAGGCAACGATGAAGCCCGATCTTGCCATCGCATCGTTCACCGTGCTGCGTTCGGCCGAGACGGCGCGCGCCGCGCTCGATCAGGCCAATGCGGCAATGAGCGAGGTCACCGCCGGCATGCGCGAACTCGGGGCCGAGGACCGCGACCTGCAGACCTCCGGCTTTTCGATCGTGCCGCAATATCGCTACGACAACCAGCGCCCTGACGGCGTCCAGAACCCGCCGGCGATCGTCGGCTACGAGGTCCGCAACACGCTGGCGGTCCGGGTTCGCGATCTCGCCAAGCTCGGCGAAATCCTCGACCGGGCGGTCACGCTCGGCGTCAACCAGGGCGGCGACATCAGCTTCAACGTGGCCGAACCGCGAATGGCCCGCGACGCGGCCCGCAAAAAGGCCGTCGCCGACGCGGCCGCGACCGCCGAACTTTTGGCCGAGGCTGCTGGCGTCACACTCGGCCCGGTGCGGGAGATCAGTGAGGATCTTGGAGTGATCCCGCCGATGCCGCTCAACCGGACGATGAAGATGATGGCGGCGGAAGCAGCGCAGAGCGTTGTTCCCGTCGAGACCGGCGAGAACACCTTCAGCGCCAGCGTCCGGATGGTCTACGACATAAGCGACTGAGGCGGCGCGGGCGTCCGGGCGACGGGGGAATTCGCCTGCGGACGCCCTTGCCGGACCCAGGGCTTAGCGGCGGCGGAAGCTCAGCACCGGGCAGCCCGGCTCACGGGCGAAGCGCACGATGGCGCGGTCGCCGCGCGAGCGGCCGGCAACCACGACGGCGCGGCGATTGGCCCGAATCACGCGGGCGCGGTTGACCCCCATGCGACTGGCCTTGCGCACGGCGCGACGCGGCTCGCAGGCCGGCCGGTATTCGCGATAATCCCGGTAGCCCCGGTCATCGCGATAGCCCCGGTTATCCCGATAGCTCCGTCCGTGAACCGGCTGGGCGCGCTCGCCGATGGTGATGCCGAAGCGGAAGCCGTCGGCGGCGGCCGGCGCGGCGGTGGTGGCGACGCCGCCGGTGGCGAGTGCGGCAACGACGATGATCGAGCGGGTCAGGGACTTGAACATGGGTTGGTCTCCATTCGGGTCGGCACGATTTCGACTGTCGCGGACCACGGTTTCGCGGGGGGCGATCGCCGCCGGTCGAGCCGGCCCTGCGATCATTCGCCAACACTTCGCCGGTGAATGACCAGACCCTAGGAGATGGCGCGTGAATGGCCACGGAACCCGGCGTTCATCCAAGGTTCAGTCTTCGCACCAGTGACGGGTCAGATGCAGGAGAAAGGCGAACATGCCGACGACGGTCAGATCAGTCGCGTGGGTCCAGTCGCCCTGGCACAGCGATTGCGGATCGCGGAGAATCTCGGTCTGGCAACGGCCGGTTTTCCGGCAGGCCTTCATCCGGCAGGAGGCGGGCAGCTCGTGCAGATTCGCTGCCGTTCGCACCGCCAGTTCCAGCGCGTTGCAGGTGATCTCCGGCCAGGTCTCGGGGCCGGCGACGTCGGGCTTGTCCGCGGCAGATTTGGTCATGGTCAGGGCTCCTTGAAAAATTTCCACGCGCCTTTGTCTTCGCGCCCGGTTTTCGGGGCGAAGGATCGGGAAGCGGACGCATGGCGAACGTCGCTATGCTGATGAGTGGGTGACGCTTGCCATGCGCCCGCCGGCTGCTTGCCCCGGACCCGACGCTCCGCCCTTCGACACGCTCAGGACGAAGCCGGTCTGCAAAGGGCCCGGATGTGGGGGTTCATCACCCAGCCGCGCCACCGCAGCGCGACCCATCCGGCACCGTCCTCCCTCCACGCGCATCCGGTTCATGACCCGTGTTCCCGCGAGGGCGATGGGAGAAGGATAACGGTGGCGCGGGAGACGGGGAGAAAATTCTTAGAGGGGCGTGGCGGGAGGCCCGGATTGCAACGGTTTGGCGGTTTCAACGGCTTGGAATGGATCCTCGGGTCAAGCCCGAGGATGACGACCTCGTTGGACGGCATCGCCAATCGCCTCCGCAGGCGTCCCACCATTCCCAAATGCGCGCCCTCCGCAGGCGTCGCACCGTCCCGAAACGCGCGTCATCCTCGGGCTTGACCCGAGGACCCATGCCTCGGCATTTCCCTTGCCGCTCCGGTGGAGGACAGCGCTACCAGCCCATGCCGTGATAAAGCTCGGTCCAGTCCGGGTTAATCGATTCGACCAGATCGATCTTCCACCGCCGGGGCCAGCGCTTCAGCGACTTCTCGCGCTGGATGGCGTCGCGAATGTCGTCATGCTCCTCGTACCAGACGAGGCGTGTCACGCCATAGGCTTTGGTGAAGCCGCGCAGCTGACCGGATTTATGCTCGAAGACACGGCGGGAGAGGTCGGCGGTGACGCCGATATAGAGCGTGCCGCCTTTCTTCGACGCCATGATGTAGACGTGGCCGGACATCGCCAAAGCTTCGATCGGACGACGAACGGCGTCAAGCAGCGCGAGCGCCCTGAACGCGCCTTTCGCCTTTGCAGAATGGTCTGGGCCGGGGCGACGAAATCGTGCCCTTCGGTTCGGTAGGCGACTACTGACAACTCGTTGCCATTTCATTGCAGACCATGTCACCGTTACCCATGATGACGCCCGACGTTTGAACCGGTCTGCGCTGGGCACTCTGGTTGGCCATGGCGCTCGCAATACCCGCCGCTTGGTTGATGACATTCGTCGCCACACACCCCGACAAGAGCGAAGCCTGAACGGTCAACAGTCCTGCAAATAGTAGTTTCATGGTAGTTCTTCCCTAACGCCATCTCAGGAGTTCAAACACAGTTCGGCGGTGCCTGCAAGCATCGGGCGCGTGCGTCCTATCTCGTGGTTTGACTCCAACACTTGGAACCCTCGATTTCTCGCCGCGATGATTTCATCGGGATCGGCTCGCCAGACGAATGGCTTGGGGTCGTTTGCGTTATATTCGACGATGAAGCGATTGATGGCTGTCTGGAGATCAACCCCGGATCGGAAGACACCGTGCTTCAGGCGGCGGCCGGACTACCAGATTCCGCGTTTCGCCAAGGGCAAGGCGGCCAGGACCGGCGAACTGGCGCTCGGCGAGGCGGTGGTGGTGATCGCCGCCGGCCGGCCGATGAGCGCGGCGGAGATCGCGCGCTGCTTCAAGCGCGGCGGGAGGCGGATCGAGCCAAGGGTGGAACAGGCGCTGACGGTGCTGGCGCGCTACGGCCATGTCAGCGCGCTGGAGGGCGGCCTCTTTGCCGCGCGGCGGGCGGCATAAGGCGCGGCGGTTCCTTCTCCCCTTGTGGGAGAAGGTGGCCGAGCCAAGCGAGGTCGGATGAGGGGTGCGGCGGCTACTCCGTCGAATCATCCGGCCCGATCCGACGCTGAAAACCCCTCATCCGCCCCTTCGGGGCACCTTCTCCCACAAGGGGAGAAGGGGGCGTCAGTTCCGATGGAAGCTCGCGGTTTGCATGCCGCCGCCCGGCAACGCCGTGCACTCAGCCGAGATGCTGTGGTCCGTCGCCGTATTGACGAGAAGATACGAATAGTCGGTCTGCAATCGTTGGTCGGGCTCGTTGTGGCAATTGCGGACACCGATATTGTCGACGCCCGGCAAGGCAATGAGAGCGTTTCCTGTTGCGACCACCTGGCGCTCGACGGAGTCATGGATTTCGATCATCGCGAATTCTCCTGTGGTGAGGTGCCGAAGCGCGGCTTCGACGGGTTGACGAGGGTTTTTCTCGCTTGACTGTCGTTCCTTGCAGCGCCGCCTGGGGAGTTAGAATCCCAACGGTCGATTATGGCCCGGATCCAAGACGAGCAGAGGCTTCAGTTCGGTGTTCGGCGGGATCGCCTTTCGCCCAGAGCGCCCCGGCGGGCCACTGCCAGCCGGCGTCGATGTCGAAACCGATCGTGTCGTCGGCCAGATCGGTCGCGATGAGGACGCTTCGCCCCAGGCTTTTGGCCATGAAGACGCTCAGATCATAGGTCGATGTGGCCCACATCAGCAGGATCGAGGCCGTGGGCTCGATCACGACTTGCGCTCCGACCTCGATATCGAAGCCGCTGTAGGGAACGGCCGGTCCATCGTTGGCCGGAAACATGGCGGCCGCAGACAGACCGCAGACCATGGCGCGCTCGGCCTTGCTCAGAACCGTGACCGCCCCGGCCGTTCCGCCGGACTTGGGTTCGATGCCGTTGGTCGACACTTCGGCGAGTTCCCCCTCGCGGATCGCCGCCTGATCGCCGGCGAAGACGGCATGATCGACGGCGATCCGATCGAGTGAGATGTAGACGCTGAAATGGCGCGGGGATGGATCGACGGAAATCGTATCGACGAACTGCGCGTCCGCGAGGCGGCTTGCGACCAGCGGCACGCCACTCTTGTTCGAGCTGATGACCTGTCGAAAGCCATAGAGCTGGAAGCCGCTCGCCTTGAGCCGCACCGCGCTCCCATCCGCCAGCTTGATCGTCAGCGTCCCGCCAGCCATTTCGGCCTCCCCGACCTGCTTTGGGTTGCCCGATGCGCGTTCCGCGCGGCCCGCAAGCCGCGCGAAGCGAGCCTCGACAGGCGTTGATCAGGCGGCGGCCCTGTGCCGGCGCAGGCGCGCGGAGCGCGCCAGGCCGCTGTCCTGTTCAATCAGAAGGTCGCCCAGAACAGCCTTGGCCGGCGTTGGCTGAGCCCAGGTGGCGTCATTCCAGTTCCATCCGTCATTGAGCACGTAGCCGACCGACCGGCTCTTAATGCCGTTGACAGCGGGTGCGCTGGTCAAATCGACCAGCAACCCTTGCGAGAAGGATTGATACTTGCCTATCCGGTTGTTACCCACGCCCACTAAATGTGGGGTGCGCCCATTCCCCGGAGTAAAGCCCGTCAAAGGTCGGCGCAGCTGCCT
>NZ_JAZHLJ010000093.1:0-11903 GCF_036549495.1 Aurantimonas sp. C2-5-R2 | reverse complement strand
CGGGGCGCAAGAGGGTTCGGGGAATCGTCGCGGCGCCGGATGGAAACGGCGGCACATAGGACGGTTCTCATATCCCGATCCCCCTTCCTCTGCCGAGGTCGAGACCGTGAGAGAGGGCGAGGGCCGCGCCGAGTCGGCGGCCAGCCTCCATGTCGATGCCTAGCGCGGCCTTGCGATTGGCGAGCAGAGATTCCAGCTGCGGATCGCGTTCCAGGCTCCTGGCCATGTCGCCCATTGCCGACCGGGTGGCCTTGTAGTCCGCCATGTCGCCCGCCTGGTATTGATGCTGGCTGACGCGGTCGAGCTTCCGCCAGCGCTCGACAAAGCGGTCGGCGCGGCGGCTGGGATCGGTGCGGATTTCGGTTTCAAGCTGGAGGGCGCGAATGGTGCGGTTGACTCGACCCGTCGCTGCCTCGTGAGTGAGTTCCGGGTTCTTGGCGTAGGCGGCTTCGGCATCGCGCCAGCCGTGGGGACGGACTTTNTGACTCGACCCGTCGCTGCCTCGTGAGTGAGTTCCGGGTTCTTGGCGTAGGCGGCTTCGGCATCGCGCCAGCCGTGGGGACGGACTTTCTCGAAAGCCTTGCGAGCGTCGGAAAGTTTCCGCATCTGGTCCGGGCGTCGCTTGCCGCCCGCATCTTCGGCGCTGAATATCGCGTCCACCGCGCGGGCATGACGGATGAGCGCATCGGTGCGGGTCTTGCGCAGCGCCGCCTCCGGGTCCGCCGCCACGGCTCTTTCCGGCGCATCCGTCGTTCGCGGGACCTTTGCCGCAGCGCTTTCCCGTACCGGCCCCTGCGCTTCGCAAGCGCCCGGCGTCGGCGCTGCCCGTTCCGGCCCCTGTCCGCCATCGGCGGGCAAGCGCATACCGTCGAACATGCCGCGCACCTTCTCCGGCACCTTACGCACGATCTCGGTCACGCGCTCGCCGAAGGTGATGCCGCGCCGTTCGGCGTAATCCCGCGCCGGGTCGATCTGCTCGTAGTCGGATGCCATGTCCTTCGCGCGGTCGCGCGACAGGGTGCGAGCGAGCCGGTCCTGACCGGCGAAGTCGTCGTGGCCATAATGCAGGTCCATGCCGTCGCGGTGCCGGGACAGCGCGACATAGCTGCTGTGGGCGTCCATGCCCGGTGTTGCCAGCACATGCGTTCGATCCACCGTCATGCCCTGTCCGGAGTTCCCATGGCCTTTTCTCCGTTCGGCGCTTGTCGACCTCGTGCGCATCGCCCAAAAAGCTCAGCCAGATCGATTTGTGCCCGGCTCCGATCGCATTGCGTTGTTGTCGCGGTCGTCAAACAAAAGCGGCAGTTGAGAATGAACTCACATGCTGCCAAAGCGTAGCGGCAAAAGACTGAAAAAAGCCCACGACATCCCGGCGCAGAACACGACCGTCGCGCAGTGTCCTGCGATCCCACACGCCCCGCGCCGCCTTCCAACGGCGGCGCGGGGTCGTCGCAAGCAGCAGGGAGCTGTGAATGTGGCTACAGACGCTCAAGGGCGAGCAGGACTTTGATCACTGCTCGCATTCCAACATCCATGCCGGCTTATTAACCTGCGAGCGTTGCGAACTCGTCTTCCGAGAGGTCGCCGCTCTCGTCAGCATCCGCGGCAGTGAAGGCATCTTCCGTCACATCCGGCATTGCGGCCTGCACCTCTTCCAAGGTGACCGTACCGCTCTGGTCGGCGTCAACGGTCGCAAAATCGACAGCCTGCGCAAAGGCAGGAGCGGCAAAGCCCAGAATGGCCAGTGTCGCGAGAATATTCTTCATTGGAATGGTCCTTCTTGTTGTCGTCCTGACGGGGCTTCACTCTGAAGACTGTTCATTGTCAGCCCCGCCCGAAATGACCATCAAACGAAAAAATGGTAGAATTTTGCAAGAATATTGTCTAATTTATGTCTTTATTTGGTAACTACAAATAAGAGTTTCCGCGTAAATCCAAATCAATTAGAATAATATTGCAATTCCTGTAGCATCAACATATAAATATAAATAATCATTACCAATGGGGATTTTATTTATCAGATCTTCAATATTTCGATGGCAATTCGTAATTACATGGGGTAATCGCGGGAGCGAGTTGCGCCGAAGCCAGCCGTAGTCATGGAAGGAGGTGGCTGTTCCCCGATAAGATGAAAGTACGGGCTCACGACGTGACGCCGGGCCCAAGCATCCAACGGAGAACAACCATGGAACAGTATATCGGATTGGACGTGTCGTTGAAAGAGACAGCGATATCGGTGCGGCAGAATGGCAAACGGATTTGGCGTGGCAAATGCCCATCCGATCCGCAATTGCTGGCCGAAGTGATCCGCAAGCGTGCGCCGAACGCGATGCGCGTCGTGTTCGAGACCGGCCCGTTGTCGGTCTGGTTCTATCATGGGCTGACGGCGGAAGGTATGCCGGCGATCTGTATCGATGCTCGTCATGCCAAAGCAGCGCTCGACATGGCGCCGAACAAGACCGATGCGAACGATGCCGACGGCCTGGCACATCTTGCGGAAGTCGGTTTTTATCGTGAGGTTCGGGTCAAGCAGTATGACAGCATGCTGACCCGCACTCTGGTTAGCGCCCGCGGCCAGTTGATCAAGATCGTGACCGAACTGTCCAACCAGATCCGCGGGCTCATGAAGACATTCGGGCTGGTCGTGCCCAAGGGCGCCGGTCGCGTATTCGAGGCCAATGTCCGAAACCTGATTGCCGGCAACAGCGGCCTGGCGCAGATCATCGTGCCTCTGCTTGAGGCATGGCGCGGCGTGCGCGGCCGGGCGGCGGAACTCGATCGACAGCTTGTCGCCGTCGCGCGTGAGAGTACGCCGTGTCGACTTCTCATGTCGATACCAGGTGTCGGGTCGGTTGTAGCAGCTTCCTTCGCCGCAGCGATCGAGGCCCCGGAGAATTTCAGGACATCGCGTTCAGTGGGCGCGTGGCTGGGCCTCACCACCAGGCGTTACCAGTCGGGAGAGGTTGACTTTGACGGGCATATCTCGCGGCGCGGCGACAATCATCTGCGGGGTCTCCTGTATCAAGCTGCGACGGTGATCCTGACCCGGAGCACTGCCGACAGCACACTTCGATCCTGGGGCTTGAAGCTGAGGGAAAAGGTCGGCTTCAAGCGGGCAGCAGTCGCAGTGGCGCGCAAACTTGCAGTCGTCATGCACACGATGCTGAAAACCGGCGAGCTCTTTGATCGGACCGCCGGCGCCAGCGCCTGAGCCACATCGCACGGCATGGGAGACCGACCATGACCTGAAATTGAGCTGGTTGCCAGGAGATTGCGTCCCCTTCGGACGCGCCGAAACGTCCCTGCCGGGACGTAGGTCGGGTCATTCCGTTATGTGGGTTGCAGGTGCGCGAAATCTCCACGCAAACTGCGTTAATTACATTGGAAGACCCCGCCCTTGCGAAAACCCATCATGCGGCGAACTGGTGTCGACCGCGAAGACAACCCTGTGCCCGGCAAACGACCATCCAATGGCGCCAGGAAGAACAAGCAGCGCGATCGCAACACGGCTTTTCCCGTTCGCTGTCTGTCCGAAGAACGGCAATATGTCATCGGACAGTTTCCAAAAAAGGACTTGATCAATGAGTTGCGATTAGACAACCCACGCCTTGCGATCGCCGACCTCGGTCGTCAGACACTGACGTTGTCAAATCGCGTCGAACCGTGCCCCCCAACATTTCGCTTTCAACGTTAGGTCTTCTCTATTTGGCGCACTGCCGTCGACGGTGATCGCGATCGAGGCGTGCGGCGCATCGCCCCATTGGCTTCAGCCAGCGAGAAGAAGGTCTGCCGCCGCAACCGGCCCCAATAAGCAGCCACGTAGAAGTTTGCTACGGAGCTATCGTGTAGCGTAATTTGCACACCGCGAGGACGTAGATTTTCCAGGCTCCCCCGCCGTACCTATTTCTCCCCACCACCGAATTCATTACAATTCGACGCAAATCCCGTGGTAGTTGTTGAATTACCCTTAGGCTTATCTGTCTATTACCGACCTAACGAGCAG
This sequence comes from Aurantimonas sp. C2-5-R2, assembly GCF_036549495.1. NCBI lineage: Bacteria > Pseudomonadati > Pseudomonadota > Alphaproteobacteria > Hyphomicrobiales > Aurantimonadaceae > Aurantimonas > Aurantimonas sp. C2-5-R2. Next base: position 7,900 of record NZ_JAZHLJ010000093.1, on the reverse strand, counting down.
CGAAACAGGTGCGAATTTAGTTATCAATCAGGGGCATTAAACGGAGGATACCGTGCTTCGGGATTGTATTTTGACGCGCAGCCATTTGAACGCGGTCCTAGAGATCCTTGGAGACGACGATAAATTCGCCCGCTGCCGCGAGTATGTGTCGATCGCGCATGCGGAGATCGAGAGGGTTCAGGCGGAGATCATCGCGACGGCGGCCTCGCGCCCCCGCTTTCTCCACAGGACTATGTCGGTCACGGTCGACAGATCGAACGAGCCACTGCCTATCCGGGCCGGAGATTCTAACTCCTGGGAAGACAGCTATGGTCAGCAACTCGCCGACGGCCGCTTGTCCTCCATGTTCCCTGCCGCAGCCGGGATGGAAGCCGATCTGCAGTCGCGCAGGAAGTACGATGTCAAAGCTGCCCGCATCACGAGCGTGATCGAGCAGTGTCAGCTTTCGATCGCCTACCAACCGATATACAAATTGGAAGATCGTCGCATCGCAGGTCTGGAATGTCTTTCACGGTTCCCCGCGGCGCCTGTGCGAGCACCTGATCTGTGGTTTGCGGAAGCAGCGGAGGTCGGCCGCCAAGTTGAGCTGGAACTGCTTGCAATCCGCCTTGCGCTGCAGGAGCTGTCGGACCTCCCGACCGATATTTATGTGGCGCTCAACGTATCCCCCGATACGATCTTGAGCGGTCAGCTTCCGGCGGCACTGGAGGGCATGGCTCCGGAGCAGATCGTTCTTGAGATTACGGAACATACTTCGGTAGAGGATTACGCGTTCTTGACCCGGGCTCTCCAACCCTTGCGCCAACGCGGCCTGCGGATAGCCGTCGACGACGCGGGGGCTGGATATGCCAGCCTGCGCCATGTTCTTCAGCTGAAGCCGGAGATGATCAAGCTCGACGTCACCCTGACCCGGAACATCGACGAGGACCTCGCCCGCCGAGCCCTTGCATCGGCGCTGATCGCTTTCGCCAAGGAGACTGGAAGCCTCATTATTGCCGAGGGCGTGGAGGCAGCCTCCGAACTCGCCGTGCTTCGAAGGCTAGGTGCCCACCAAGCGCAGGGTCACGTCTTCAGCAAGCCGATGTCACTCGCCGAGTTATTAGACCTCCTCGAGCAGGAACTGTCAGTGCCGCGTGAATTCCCCCCCAAAGCGCCGAAGTAAAATTCCCAAATTCCGCCGGTCAACTCGCTGTGGCGATGGGGTGGAGCCGAGGCGGTCGCCCGCGACGGCGCGGCTCTGCTTGTAGCGGCGGAGCGATGATAGCCTTCGAGCGGACGTGCTCGGGCATGAGCTCGGCGTGCTGGCGAAGCCGATAGCTTGATCCCTCGCTCTGAACGACGACGGCGTGATGCAGCAGGCGATCGAGGAGCGCGGTGGCGACGACCGAATCGCCGAAGACGTCGCCCATTCGGCAAAGATGCGATTGGACGTCAGGATATGGACCTCGCCGGCAAGCTTGTGAACCTCGACAATCCGCCGGCGCGTGGCGTCAGGAACGCTGTAGAGGTTGCCGTCGACACTGACCATGCCGTCCCGGCTGGCGGCGCTCCAGCTTGAGGACCGATCGGAACGGCGCGAGCGGCAGCAGCCGCAGACAGGGCCGTTCCTCGGCGAACGCTTCGCCGACGACGCGCTGGGTCGTGGCATGCACCCGGCAGTTGGCGACGGTATCGAGCCAATGGGCCAGTTGCCGGTTCAGATCGTCGAGATTGCGGAACGAGCGCGCCAGGAAGAAGTCTTCCCGGATATATCGAAACGGCCGCTCCACCTTACCCTTCGTCTGAGCCCGATAAGGGAGCAACTGGATCGGCTGCCAGAAGCGGCCCGGACGCCAGTGAGCGTGCTCTTCGATCAACTTGCCGAGACGAACAAGCGGATCGAGCAGTTGACCGGCGAGATCGAAGAGACCCACAAGCAAAGCGGGACAAGCCAGCGCCTGGCCACAATACCGGGTGTCGGCATGCTTTCGGCGACGATCATCACGGCGACGACGCCTGATGTCAGCAATTCCGGGTCCGCGAGAGACTACGCTGCCTGGCTCGGCCTTACACCCAAACCGCACTCGACCGGCGGTAAACAGAGGCTTGGTCGAATCTCGAAGATGGGCAACCGTTATATCCGGCGATTGCTGTATCTGGGCGCCATGGCGCAGATCATGGTCAGACGGAGGCTCGGGCTGGGATTGGACTGGCTATCGAGCATGCTGATCCGGAAAAAGACAAAGGTCGTCGCCATCGCCTTGGCACATCGCATGGCAAGAACGATCTTCGCTGTCCTTCGGGACGACATACGCTATCAGCCGCAGGCGGCCGCCTGATCGGCTAAAGGAATGGTCAGGGCAAAGTGAGGTGATGGCGAACGGACGGAGCCGAAGAACCAGGACACCCCGATCAATCCGAAGCGCTTTGAGCGCGCTCGATTGATTGGGACCAGTTCTCCAAGCGAACATTCATCAGGGCGCGCAGCGATCCCGCGGCATATTCAGACGCCGTATACATGGCCGCAACCGACCTGTTCATCAAAACCGATCCGACAATCCTTGACCCGCAGGAGCCATCCATACACGGATTGAAGTCGGGGCTGTAAGGCGGCAGATATCGCAGTTGCGCACCGGCCTTTTCGATCGCCTGGCGCACGCCATCAGCTTTGTGCGCTGGAAGATTATCCATGACCACCACGTCTCCTGAACTGAGCGTCGGCGCCAGCACCTGCTCCACATAAGCGATCAGACTTCTCCAGACAATATTCGGGCGAGAATCATTGCCGTCAGGCGCATTGATTGCAATCTGCGCTGGCGTTACAAATGAACATGCCTGATCAGTTCAGCGACCAGATCCAGCGTGCGCTGAGCGTGCTCGAAACCGACCGGAAGGGTCTGACACGCATGCTCGAAGTTTCGATGGCCACATTGCGATCGTGGGAAGTGCGTTCGCCACCTGCCTATGCGTGGCTTGCAGTTGCGGCACTCATAGCGAGCCTTGGGACGAAACGGCTGACTGACCCCGCCAACCAAAACACGAGGCACGCGTCAGATCGCTTTTCCCTCGACAGAGGCAGTGACAAGGGGCGCTTCTCATAGTGGCTTCATCTGCTCCGGGAAGTGGGAATCGAAAGGACCGCTCGGGAAGGCGAGCGAGACCCCACGATCCGATCGACGTGGCCGTCGGCCGAAAACTTAAAATCCGCCGGACTGCAGTCGGCATGAGCCAAGTAAAACTTGCCGAGCGTCTAGGTGTGACGTTTCAGCAGGTCCAGAAATATGAGAAGGGCGCAAATCGACTCGCAGCTTCTACACTTTACCGGGCAGGCCGCGCCTTATCGGTCCCCGTCGAGCACTTCTTTGAAGGGGTCGATGACGTCGATGTCGAAACGGAGATTGCCGATCTCAACCCTGCCGCGTATCGGGAGGCCAGTGCGTTCATGAAGATCGAAGATGCCAAGGTGCGCGCTGCAATCAGCGCCCTGGTTCAGGTGCTTGCTGCCGACGATCAGGAGAAATGACGAATAGCAAAATCTGAGTATGGAAGTTTGGCTCAATGGGCCGCTTGCAGACTGCACGTCTGCGAGCGGCGACATTCCATGTCAGTATCGGTTCGCTAGAGGTGGCCTAGGGTTTCTCAAGAATCTTTGCTCTGAGGGATCGTTAGCGCGAGAAAACGGTCACGCTGCCGTCCGCGTTGGTCTCTAACGCGACGACCGACGAAACATCGACATTCTGCGCATCGAGCGCTGCCGAAAGTTCTGCATCGGCTTCGATCGCCGCCTGAAGCGCTGCGATGTCCTCCTCATTGTCAGCGACCGCGTTGTCGAGGGCGGCAGCGTTCTTGCCTTGAACCTCCCCTTCGACGTCAACAACCGTGACTGACGACGCGTTTGCCAAGGCGTCAATGTCGTTCTCGGAGGTCGGATCGCGGAAATGGCACGACCGAAATTGGTCTCCGAGCTCACGTATACATTGCCCTGGGCCTCACCGCCTGCAGCACCGCTTACACCCATTCCACCTGCATTACCGTTTCCGCCTGCTGTTGCTCCACCGGACGCGCCGGCTCCAATCCCGCCGCCAGCGGCACCTGTGCCAGCTTCACCAGATGCGCCTGTGCCGCCACTGCCGACGCCACCACCGAAATTGCCAGAGGCACCGCCACCGTCTCGATTTCATTCGCCGATCGATTGATCATTGTGTCCCGACGAGCCGGACTTATGAACCCCGCTGTGTGGTGAATGTGGCTTCTCTGGTCAACTCGATCGCGCCTTAAAAACCTTCCGTGAACGTCGGACCTGTGGGCGGTGCGCGATCCAATCGAAACACGTCAATCCTCGCGCTCGGTTGCTAGGCGGCTTATCGGTTGCGGGCGGAAAGACCGCGTTTGCGGTATTGGCCGCGGTGAGAATTCCCGAGATCAGACCGTTGTTAGGAATGCATTAAGCACAACCGCGCATGATCGTCATGCGGGGCTTGGTATTGCGTTCCTCGCCTTTCCGCCAAGGTATGCTTATTATAGTTCGCGCTGATTTGCGGCGCGCAACATCTCCTGGATGCGCGCCACAACCTGCGCTTCATCATAGGGTTTGGCCATCAGCGGGCCGTCTTCGCATAGATCACCGGCCTTCTCCGCCGCGTTGACCATGCCGGAGTTCAGGATGACATGGAGGTCCGGTCGATGCTGGCGTATCCAACGGGCAAGGCCAAACCCGTCGAGTTCGCCAGGCATCTGAACATCGGAAAAGACGACGTGAATCGTCCGGTCGGATTCGATGACTGCCTTTGCATCGTCGCCCGTGGAGGCTTCGATAACATGGAAGCCGCAGTCCCGGAGATAGTCGGCAATGTTGATGCGAATGAACAACTCGTCCTCAACGACGAGGACCGTTTTGTGGTCATCGCTTTGCGCGGAGCCTTTTGTATTCGCTTGGGCGTAATTCATCGTCCTAAACGTCGACGCCTTGAAACGGTTCCCGTTTCGCCACGTTTGCCCGAAAGGATCTGGCGCGTCTCTGCCAAGCTTTGCTCAGCGGGAACGGCGGTGCGTAAGGGTAGAGGCTGATCCGCTCCATTCCAGATCACGAAGCCTCGCGCACGCCTCGAGCACCTTTCGAATCTTGTATTTTTCAAGATTGACGACGTTCGTTCGCCCCCCGGCCGCACACAGGTCGATAATCAGTCGGATGAGTCCGATCCGCCCGCGAGTGCGGCCCCAGCGATGCGCTTCGCGCTTTTCGACCCGGCCGTGGCGCGGACCACAGGCCGCTTCGACGTCAGCCTCCATCATCGCGCCCAGCGTTTCCATCCCCGCCGCAAGACAGAACCGTTCGAAGCTCTGCTGAACATCCATCAGCGCTTCGTCCGCAGTCCCGATGAACGGCGTCGTCGGCAATATGATATCTGTCTTCATGGCGTTGCTCTCCTCAGTGGAATCGGCACCCCGAGCCTAACGGCTCAAGGCGGGCAACGCCGCCCACTTCAGAGTTTCAACAGAGACCGGGACATTCCCGCGCCCCGACTTGCCGCAGGGCGGCACCATAGGAGGGCAGCTTGTCACCAAAGCCCGGTCAGCGTCCCCATTGTTTGATCGGCTTGGATTTTTCGTGCGCAAAGCCCTCCGCCCAAATCTTATGCTCGGGATCGCGTGGTGAGTATGGATTGAGAGCCACTTCGCCCTCTTGCCGATAGGCCATTCGGGCTTTCGTCCATATCGCCTTTTCCCTTTCGGCGGCGGCGATCGCTTCCTCCAGCTGTTCGGTGGTCTGTTTCTCGGGGTCAGCCATGTCAGGGCTCAAGGTATCGTGTTGCGGTATCCGGTCGATGCCGGTAGCCGGTCTGTCGCTCGATCTCGCGCATGACGGCCCTCCAATGGCGTTGACGCTTTTCGTCATCGACGATTCGCGCCAGGCGTCGTCGATCCTGGGCGGCCAGCCAGGCGCGCCGCGGATCGTGCATGGCAATGAGATCATCGGCGGATTCACGGACCGCCCGTGGCGTCCACCACTTGAGAAATCGGTCAATCCAATGGCGGATCATGGCCTATCCATATGGCTGAAGGCCGAACGGCTGCTTTGGCGTTCTGGATTTGTTCGCAGGGACCAAGGCAGAATTGCGCGCCGATACGATGCGATACTTGTCGCCGGTCACAGATAACGCGGCCTGAGAATAATTCGCACAAGCGAAAAAGAAGCCGGGAACGATCACCCGACTTCGCATGGTTAGCGTATGGCAGCGAATTCAGTGACGGGCAAGCCACTCGTCGATTTCGCGGCGCACCTGATCCTTCTCATAGCCGTAGCGTTCCTGGATCTTGCCCTCGAGCTGCTCGCGATTGCCTTCGACGACATCGAGATCATCGTCGGTCAATTTGCCCCACTGTTCCCTGACGCTGCCCTTCAGCTGCTTCCAGTTTCCTTCCACACGATCCCAATCCATCGGAATTCTCCTTGAATATGCCGCTCCCGATGAGCGCTCGATACGGGAAGCTTATGCGGGACGGTTTCGTTCCAAGCGGGAAGACGGTTCCGGTCGCAAATAAACAATCGGCCGAGTGTGCCGCCGGCATCGACGATCACTGATCGGTCGTCTTTTCGTCGCCACGCGATATGGGCCGAGCATACATCCTCCTCAAATCATTTGCGTCCCGGAGCAAGGGTGCTGCCGCTTCGTGTGCCTCACGCCTGATCTCGGCAATTCGCGCCTGCGTTTGATCCCGTGCTTCCTCGGCCGCCTTTCGCCATATACCATTCACGTTTCGCTTGATCTCATCGAAGGTCTGCCGCGCCTGGTCATCGATCCATTCATAGTCCTCGAACATTGGCTCCAGAACCTTGGCTTGACATATGCCGGCGGTCCACCTCGACCCCCGGGCCGCCGCCCGCGAACCCACCTGCGGCTACCCCAGGCGATGTGCGTCAGCAGGGAGCTTGACCAGCCAAAGCCAGCAAGCGCCGCTCAGCGGCGCTAAATCACGGCTTCAGTCTCTAGTTTGCCGGCGGAACGGCAGCCGGCTCGGTGTTTGTCGGGGGAGAGGCAGCGGGCTCCGAGTCTAGCGTGGCGGGCTCTTCGGTCACGACAGGTACGGTCTCGGCCTCGTCGTCGAAGGTACCAAGCGCCCAGGCCAGCAGGAGCAGGCCGAGAATCACGGCCAAGGCAATGCCGATCAGCTTGCCGACATTGCTCTTGCTTTCGGTAATGGTGACTTTCGGATCACGGTAGTTGCTCACGGTTTCAGTCCTTTGTTAGATTGCTGGCGCTGCGCGGAGATCAATAGTCGCTGTCAGGCGAACGCCGCCGGTAGGACCGCATGTCGGGGTTGGTATAGGCGGGGTCTCTTTCGCCCCGCAGCGCCGGATCGAGAGTTCCACGCATTGGGTCGCGCGGCGAGAGCAGATCGTAATTGCTGAATTCGGCGTCCAGGTCGTCGATGTTGTAGGCCTCGGCTTCGGGACGCCGCATGATGGCCTGGATGCGATCAACCCGATCGTCACCGGCATCAACCGAGACGATATAGTCGCCCCGGCGAACACTGGCCTCATACGTCCGGGCGTCGGCGTCCGGCAGGTTCAGATCATGGATCGCGTCGAAGTAGCGACGGTCATCGTCGTCCGCGGCAACAATCCCGCGATCATGGTCGGGAATTACATGGATATCGCTGCGGGACAGACCCTCCGCTTCGAGTTCCTGACGGACCAGGTCGGCTACGGCATGGGTGCGATAAATCGCTGTAACGTTGCGGTTCATATCTTCCTCCCGAACACCTCGTTGTGCGTCTTTAATGCTCGCGCGCTGTCCAGAGTTCCATTCTGCCATCACACGTGTACAAAAAGGGGATGTCCCGAAGTTTGTTGAACTTCGTTGAGCGGCGATGCCGGGTTGAACGTTACGCGGCCCTCGAAGCAGGGGCAATGAACTTT
>NZ_JAZHLJ010000092.1:0-12022 GCF_036549495.1 Aurantimonas sp. C2-5-R2 | reverse complement strand
GCGTCACATTCACAGACGGCGTCGCCACGCAGGGCGCCGACAACCGCGCCGCTTGATCAAGCCGCGTCACCCAAAATCGGCCATAGCTCGTCCGGTGTCCGCGCCATGCGCCGCCGCGCCTCGGTAAACTCCATGCCGCGCCCCGCGTAGTTCTCCGCCAGCCGGCGGAGCGCTTCCGGATGCTCGCCGACCGTCAGCCCGAACGCCGCGCCGACGGCGTCGGCGGTGATGTCGTCATGGGTCGGGCCGATGCCGCCCGAGGTGAAGACGTAGTCGTAGCTGCGGCGCAGCGTGTTGAGCGTGTCGGCGATGATGTGCGGTTCGTCGCCGACGATGCGCACTTCCTTCAGGTCGATGCCGGCGACGGTCAGGACTTCGGCAAGATGGCCGATATTGCGGTCCTTGGTCCGCCCCGACAGGAGTTCGTCGCCGATCGCCAGCATCGCGGCGGTGGCGGGTGTGGACGTCATGGCGAAACTCCGGGCGAACGGCGGGGAGCGAATAAAAAGGGGCGCTCCGCGACGATGGCAAGGGTTTGGCCGTCCGATCCCATAAAAACGTTGGCGCAAGCCTGCGTCGCCGTTTCGGTGACGGTGCGTCGCGGCGGCCGGCCGATCTTTCCAATGCCCTTTGCGTTATGCCCTCCCGAGGCCAACGAGCCGACAGTTACTCAATCAACGCGAAGGAGACGAGACATGACGAAGGTCCTGGTCCTCTACTATTCCAGCTACGGACATATCGAGACGATGGCCAAGGCCGTCGCGGAGGGCGCGGAAAGCGCCGGCGCCAGCGTCGATATCAAACGCGCGCCCGAGACCGCGCCACAGGAGGTCGTCGAGGCGGCGCATTTCAAGACCGACCATCCGTATCCCGAATGCGATCCGATGGAACTCCCGAACTACGACGCGATCATCGTCGGCGTGCCGACCCGCTACGGCAACATGTGCTCGCAGATGCAGGCGTTCTGGGATCGCACCGGTCCGCTTTGGGCCAAGGGCGCTTTGGTCGGCAAGGTCGGCGGTGCTTTTGCGTCCTCCGCGACACAGCACGGCGGCAACGAGGCGACGCTTCTGTCAGCGCACAAGACGCTGCTTCACCAGGGCCTTGTCATCGTCGGCCTGCCTTATGCCTTTGCCGGGCAGATGAACATGGACGAGATCGTCGGCGGCTCGCCCTATGGCGCGACGACGATCGCCGGAGGCGATGGCTCGCGCATGCCGAGCCAGATCGAGCTCGACGGCGCGCGCTTCCAGGGCAAGCACATCGCCGAGATCGCGGCGAAACTCGCGGCCTGACCGCAAGGTCGAATGTGTCCGGGCAAGGTCCGGTTACAGAGTGGCGGGTGGCGGCGTTGTCGCTGTCCGCCGCTCCGGACCGGCGCTGAAGGATAGCGACATCCTCGCTCGGTGGAAGCTTTAGCCGATCGCGTAGATGGCCGAATTACCGCCGTGCTCGCACACCTCGACGCTTTCGAGCCAAACCCGATCGCCGGTCTCCGCCCGCAGGAATGTCGCGACATAGTCGAAGACGTATTTCGCCGTCGCCTCGCAGCCTACCGCCGGCAGCACGCGCAGGTCGACCAGATCTGCTTCCGCGAGCGCTTGGAAGCGCGGCAGTTCCGGGTCGTCCTCGGCGACGATCATCGTATGGTCGAACATCTCCTTCAGCCACCCCTTGACCGGTTTCAAACCGCCGAAGTCGAAGCACCAATTGTGCTGATCGAGTTCGAAGGTGGCGAAGACGAAGCGGAAGGCGAGGGCGTAGCCGTGTATCAGCCGGCAGTGAGAGTGTGTCGCCCGCCATTGGCGAAAGCAGCACGAGAGCCCTTCGCTGTGGTCATAAGCCTTGGTCGAACGGTAGATCGCCCGCGAATCGCGCATCGAAGAGACTGTACGGACTGGCTGGTTCATCGATATCTCCCGGACCGGGGCGTCGAGGTGGCGAGCCGGTTCAGTCGCCCGCGCCGCGTTCCAACGCAAGGCATTCCTGCAGGAACTCACTTTTGAGCGACGGGTCGCTCTTCATTTCGCCGAAATAGCAACAGCTGACCATGCGGCTGCGGTGGGATGCTTTGATCCCGCGGTGGGTCTTGCACATGTGCACGGCGCTCATCCGGACGGCGAGACCCCGCGGGCTGGTCCGTTCGCAGATGAACTGGCCGATCTGATTGACCAGCTCTTCCTGGATCTGCAGCCGCGCCGAGAAATAATCGACGATCCGATCGTATTTCGACAGGCCAATGAGCTTGCCGGCGGCGGCCGGCAGGATGCCGATATAGGCTTGACCGTAGATCGGCATCAGATGGTGGGCGCATGTGGACCGCACGTCGATCGGCCCGGTCACGATGAGTTGGTCGTAGCCGTCGGCATTGTCGAATTCGGTGATCTCCGGCGGAGCCGTGTAGCGGCCGCGCAGAATCTCCTCGACATACATCTTGGCCACGCGCTCGGGCGTGTCGCGGGTATTATGGTCGCTTTGGTGGTCGATCTGGAGAATGTCGAAGAGTTCGCCGATCTTGGCGGCGACCAAGGCCCTCATCGCCTCCCGCCCGGAAGGATCAATGTCCTCGACCTGCTCGTTGCAAAGTTGGGGATGTATCGATTTCGCTGGGTGGAAGTTCATGAGCGCCCGACCTCTCCAATTAGCCCGATGACGCTTAATATGTATTCTTTACCGTTTTAATAAAATGCGAACAGGGTCAGGCCCACGCCTGCCTCCCGCGCGAGATGCGCCGCATTCACCACCGGTTAGCATTTGTCTGACAAGATTCGTCCGCTTCAGACGGGAGGACATGACGTCCGCCTCAGATGGAAGGACATGATATGCCTCGGCCAAGCGCAAAGCAGGCCATCGCCATGGTACTGGCCGGGCTTTACATTTTCCTGGCCGGTTTGGCTTTTGCGGGAGAGCTGGCGACCCCGACCGGCAAGGTGATTTTGACCATTTCCGGTGAAATCGCTGTTACCAATGCCGGCGACAGCGCCGAATTCGATCGGGCGATGCTGGAGTCGATCGGGATGGTATCTTTCCAGACCTCGACGCCGTGGTACGACAAGCCGGTGCAATTCGAAGGCGTCAGGTTGGACAAGCTGATGACGCTGGCCGGAGCCATCGGCGACCGGGTGCGAGCCATCGCATTGAACGATTACATGACGGAAATCCCCATCGCGGATTTCGCGAAGCACGGCACCATCATCGCCCTCAAGCGGGATGGCGAATATATGCCGGTTAGGGACAAGGGGCCGCTGTTCATCGTCTACCCCTATGACAGCGACGCAGCACTGCAGAGCCAGACCTATTACGGCCGCTCGGCATGGCAGCTCTCAAAGCTGATCGTTGAATAACATTTCCGCTCGCGAGAAACCCGCAATGGCCATGCGACTGGTCCAACTGCTGCTGGCGATCACCGTGGGCTGCTTCGTCCTGGCGACGGCTTACATTTCCAACTTGATCGTCGAACGCCAACAGGCGCTTCGGCAGGTGGCCAGCTACAATACGACCTGGGCGGTGAGCCAAGCGCTGGTGGAATTCACGCGCTTGCAGCAGCGCGTCGCCGCCATTGCTGTCCCCGGCAGCGGCGTCGACGGCGATGAGGTCATGCTTCGCTTCGATATCCTGCTGAATCGGGTCAACATCCTCAAGCAGGGCGAGGCAGCCGAATTCATCGAGAAGAATTCGCATGCTCGCCGGATCGTTCAGCGTCTGGAAGAGGTCCTCGCCTCGGTCGAACCGCTGTTGCCGCGGGCCGACGAACCGGTCATTGCCCGCCAACTCCAGCGATTGCTGTATCCCTTCGAAACGGAGCTTGCCTCGCTCGCCTCCTTCGCGACTCAACTCGGGGCGGAGCGCGTCGCGGAGGATCAGAAGGCACTGTTGCGCCTTCATTACGTTTTCACTGGACTGGCTGCTGGCTTGATCGTTTGCGGCGTCGCGCTGATCCTGCTGCTGGTCTGGAACAACCGGTTACTCGGCCGGGTGCACGACGACCTCCACGACCTCGCCGACGACCTGAGAGCGACCTCGGCGGCGCTGCAGACCCAAAATCGCCGGTTCAGGGCGGCCTTGAGCAACATGTCCCAAGGCCTCTGCATGTTCGACGCGAAAGGACATCTGGTCGTCTGGAACGAGCGGTTTGGCGCGATGTTCGGTCTATCCTACGCTGCACTGCAGCCGGGAGTGCCGCTCGATAAACTGGTGAGCGGAGCCGGTGAGGCGGATAGCTCGCCGGCCCTGAGGCAGATTTACTCCCAGCAACAAGGACTGATACACGATCACCGGAGTTCGGTTTTTGTCCAGGAGTGCTTCGACGGGCGTTCCATTTCCGTCACGCACGCGGCGCTAGGCGACGGCGGCTGGATCGCGACCTACGAAGACATTACCGACCTGCGCCGGGTCGAACACCAGATCGTCCACATGGCGCATTTCGACTCGTTGACCGACCTTGCCAACCGGGTCCTGTTCGGCGAGAAATTGGATCAAGCTCTGTCCCGCGCCCGGCAAGACAAGAGTTTCCTCGCCATCATGTGTCTCGATCTCGACCGGTTCAAGGATGTCAACGACACCTTGGGCCATCAGCGCGGCGACGAACTGTTGAAATGCGTGGCCGACCGATTGCGCCGCAACGTTCGCGAGAAGGATCTCGTCGCGCGAGTCGGGGGCGACGAGTTCACGCTGCTTCTCCTGCCGTCGGACGAGCCTCGCGACCTTGACGCGATCGCCACCCGGCTGATCGAGGCGATCAGCGCGCCCTTCGAGATCGACGGACAGGAAGTCCTGATCGGGCTGAGCATCGGTATTGCCGAGTTCAAGGGGAATTCGGATGACGCGGACATCCTTCTCAAGCAGGCCGATCTGGCGCTCTACGAAGCCAAGACCAGCGGCAAACGAACCTTCCGCTTCTTCGAGCCGCAGATGGATGACCAACTCCAGGCGCGCAAGGGGCTGGAGGCCGATCTTCGCAAGGCGCTTCCGAACAACGAGCTGGATGTATTCTATCAACCGGTAATGCATGCCGAACGCGAGGAAATCTGTGGTTTCGAGGCGCTGGTTCGCTGGCGCCATCCGATACTGGGGATGATACCCCCAGACGAGTTTATTCCCGTTGCCGAGGATATCGGACTGATCGTCAATCTCGGCGAGTGGGTCTTGCGGCAAGCCTGCGAGCAGGCGATCCGATGGCCGGCGGAGATCAGGATCGCGGTCAATCTCTCTCCAGCGCAGTTTCGCAGCCAGGCCCTCGTGCAAGCGGTGGTCAATGCCCTGGCCGCTTCGGGCCTTTCCGCCGATCGCCTTGAACTCGAAATCACCGAATCGGTGCTGCTTGAAGACAGCGAGCACACCTTGACGATCCTGCACCAATTGCGCGAACTGGGCGTGAGGGTCGCCCTGGACGATTTCGGCACGGGTTACTCGTCGCTCAGCTATCTGCGCAGCTTTCCCTTCGACAAGATCAAGATCGACCAGTCCTTCATCCGGGACATGTCCGATAACTCCGACCATCTGCCGATCGTCGAACTGGTCATTGCGCTCGGCCGGGATCTCGGTTTGACGACGACCGCCGAAGGGGTGGAGACGGAAGACCAGTTTCGCAAATTGCAGGCGCTCGGATGTACCGAGTTGCAGGGATACTTCTTCGGCCGGCCCAAACCTGCCTCGGAAATTCCCTTGCCCGTTGGGAAAGCCAAGAGGCGCGGTCTGACGGCCGCCTGAAACCTAGGTGTGCGGTCGGCTCCAACGCGTTCGCGCTGTGCGCGACGATCGCAAGCCTGATCCGTTGCTTCGCCCTGCCGGTTGCAGAGGTCGGGACTCCGGCCACACGGCCCTCAAGGCGCAGCGGCCGAAACCATTCGACACGCGCAACGCCAATATCGAGCCATGCGGGCCTTCGGCATTCAGGCTTTGGAGAGCAGGCGCCTTCGCGGGACGCATCCGCGGGCCGGCGATGCCAATTCGTTCTCCAAGGCATGCCGAAGGCGTTCCAGCGCCAGATTCTGTCGCTTCAGGCATGTGAGCAGACCGGAGGCGTAGAGGCCCTCGAATGTGTCGAGCACAGGCACTCCGCACGAATGTGCGGTCATGTCGGGACGGTCGAAATCATTCCTCATGCCACCCCCTTTTTCGCGCTCGCTGCAACGAAACATCATCGCAAGTGAGACGGTACCCCATTTTCGCCGAACACGTCAGTGGAATTTTCGTGAACTGTGGCAATGATGCACAAATCTTGACACCGCTCGCGGCATGGCGTTGTGCTCCGCCCGGAGCGGGCGTGGCGGAATGGTAGACGCAAGGGACTTAAAATCCCTCGGGCTTCGTCCCGTGCGGGTTCGAGTCCCGCCGCCCGCACCATTGAGTAGAAGAGGTTGCGGATGTTTCCTCGACCACTTTATGCGAACAATCGCAACAGTTGTGGAACAAGAGCGGTGTGCCATCTCCCTCGATGGGCCTACCGCTACCTTGTCAGATTCGATTTTCAGAAATCGCGTAGGGGTGTGGATAACTCATGAGCATGGACCGTCCGGAGCCATTCGACAGCGTCGCGCCTCAACTCGTCGATGTCGCCATGGGGCGTACCCAGGCCGACCTTGTCGTCCGCAACGCGCGCTGGGTGAATGTCCACTCCGGCGAAATCATTCCCGCTACCGACATTGCGGTAAAGGCGGGACGTTTCGCCTATTGCGGCCCCGATGCCGCCCATACGATCGGGGAGGGAACGCGGGTTGTCGACGCCGCCGGGCGTTATGTGATGCCAGGGCTCTGCGACGCGCACATGCATGTTGAAAGCGGCATGGTGACGGTGACCGAGTTCTGCCGCGCGGTGATTCCGCACGGCACCACCTCGATGTTCATCGACCCGCACGAAATAGCCAATGTCCTCGGCCTTCCGGGCGTCAAGCTGATGCATGACGAGGCGGTGGTCCAGCCGGTCAACGTCTGGGTGCAGATGCCGTCCTGCGTGCCCTCGGCGCCGGGGCTGGAGGAGGGCGGTGCCGTGCTCGGCCCGGCCGATGTCGCCGAGGCGATGGACTGGCCAGCGATCATCGGGCTCGGCGAGGTGATGAACTTTCCCGGCGTCGCGGCGAATGACGCCACGATGGTCGGCGAGATCGCCGCGACCCGGAGAGCCGGCAAGACCGTCGGCGGGCACTACGCCTCGCCGGATCTCGGGCGGGCCTTCCACGGCTATGTCGCCGGCGGGCCGGAGGACGACCACGAGGGCACTCGCATGGAGGACGCGGCCGCGCGGGTGCGCCAGGGCATGAAGGCGATGCTGCGCCTCGGCTCGGCCTGGTACGACGTCGCCGCTCAAGTCCGAGCGATCACGGAGATGGGGCTCGATTCGCGCCACTTCATCCTGTGCACCGACGACTGCCATTCCGGCACGCTGCTGCGCGAGGGACATATGGACCGAGTGGTTCGCCATGCCATTTCACGCGGCTTGAAGCCGATGACGGCGATTCAGATGGCGACGATCAACACCGCCGAGCACTTCAAGCTGGAGCGCGAGATCGGTTCGGTAACGCCGGGCCGGCGCGCCGATTTCCTGATCGTCTCCGATCTGACCGAGCTGACCATCGACGAAGTCTATGGCCGCGGCGTGCGTCTGGCGGCGGCAGGGACGCTCGAAGCCGACATGCCGGCCTATGCCTATCCGGCCTCGGCCAAGGCGACGGTAAAGCTTGGCCGGCCTCTGACGGCCGAGGACTTTTGCGTGGCGGCGCCGGCGGGCGCAGGCGGCACGGCGAAGGTTCGGGTCATCGGCGTCGTCGAGAACCAGGCGCCGACCAAGGCGCTGACGGCGACGATTCCTGTCGTGGACGGCGTGGCGATGCCCGATGTCGCCAATGACGTCTGCCGCATCGCATTGGTGGAACGCCACCGGGCGAGCGGCGAGGTGGTCAATGGCTTCGTCTCCGGTTTCGGCTATCGCGGCCGCTGCGCCATGGCCTCGACGGTGGCGCATGACAGTCACCACATGATCGTCGTCGGCACGTCCGAGGCGGACATGGCGCTCGCCGCCAACCGGCTGGGCGAGGTCGGCGGCGGCGTGACCTTCTTCGCCGATGGCGAGGAGCGGGCGCTGATCGAAATGCCGATCGCCGGGTTGATGTCGGACGAGCGGGCGGAGATCGTCGCCGCCAAGGCCGACCGGCTGATCGCGGCGATGCGCGACGCCGGCTGTACGCTCAATAACGCCTATATGCAGCACTCACTGCTCGCGCTGGTGGTGATTCCGTCCTTGCGGATCTCGGACAAGGGCATCGTTGACGTCGAGACGTTCGAGCTGGTTGATCTGTTCGTGTGAACTGGGCGGTCGCGGCGCCTCGGTTCGCGCGCCGCTGTTTTGATATTCACGCGAATTTTTTCGCGCCCGCGACGCAAGCGACCACAGCGAGGCTGACGGCCGCCATAGGCCAGCTGACATCTTCGTGCAGCAACGTCGCTGCGAGCATCAACCCCATAAACGGTTGAAGCAGTTGCAGTTGTCCGACGGCGGCGACGCCGCCTTGGGCCAGCCCGCGATACCAGAACACAAAGCCGATGAGCATGCTGAACAAGGAGACGTAGGCGAGCGCGATCCAGGCGGGCTGGCCGACCCCCGCGAAGGTCGCGGGCATCGTATAGGCAGCCAAGGGAGCCATCACCGGCAGGGACAGAACGAGCGCCCAAGAGATCACCTGCCAACCGCCGAGTTTGCGAGACAGCTTGCCCCCCTCCGCGTAGCCCATGCCGCACACGACGATGGCCGCGAGCATCAACAGATCGCCGGTCCATGAGGCCGAGAGGTCTTGTGTCAGGGCAAATCCGGCGACGAGCGAGCTGCCGGCAATCGAGAACAGCCAGAATACCGGACGCGGGCGATCGCCGGCCCGAAGCACGCCGAAAATCGCGGTCGCGAGAGGCAGGAGGCCGATAAAGACGATCGAGTGGGCGGAGGTGATGTGTTCCAGGGCCAGCGCCGTCAGCAAGGGAAAACCGACCACCACCCCAAGCGCGACGATGAACAACGAGGCAAGATCGCTTCGGTCCGGGCGCTTCTGGGGAAGGAGAACCAGAAGGGCAAGCGCCAGAATGCCTGCGATCGCGGCGCGGACAATCGTCAGAAACACCGGGTCGAAATCAGCGACCGCCACCCGCGTCGCTGGCAGTGATCCGCTGAAAATCGCAACTCCAATGAAGCCGTAGAACCAGCCGTTCTTCGTATCGTCCATCCGATCCCCCTTTTTCCGGGTGAAGCATGGCCGGAGGGATATGGCCCTTCCAGAGACAGTCCATTACAATATTGCGAAACTGTCATGGCAGGATGGGCAATACAGATGAGCACGCGGGACCGAGGCCGGTTGGCGGGCGGCACACTTGTCGAGCAGGTGATGGCGACCGTGCGACAGCAGATTGCGAGCCGCCAGACAGCACCGGGCGCGCGGTTGCCGTCGATCCGGGGTCTGGCCCAGAGGATGCAGGTATCAAAATCAACGGTCGTCGATGCGTATGACCGCCTTGCGGCCGAGGGCGTGATCCTGTCGCGGCGCGGCTCCGGCTTCTATGTCGCGGGGCACCTGCCGCCGTTTTCCCTTTCCGATACCGGACCGCGCCTTGACCGCGAGGTCGATCCGATCTGGATGACGCGGCAATCGCTGGATGCGGGACGCAGCCTGTTGAAGCCTGGGTGCGGCTGGCTGCCTGCGTCCTGGATGCCGGAGACGGATATTCGCCGCGCCTTGCGACTGTTGGCACGAGAAGGCGAGGCTAGCCTGACGGACTACAGCACACCTCACGGTTTGCCCGCGCTAAGACAGCTTTTGTCCCGACGCCTGGCTGATCGTGGGGTCGAGGCGCCTCCCCATCAGATTATGCTGACGGAATCCGGCACCCAGGCCATCGACCTGCTGTGCCGGTTTCTGGTCGAGCCCGGCGATACGGTCCTGCTCGACGATCCCTGCTATTTCAACTTCCACGCCATGCTGCGCGTCCATCGTGTCAAGGTGGTCAGCGTGCCCTATACGCATACGGGCCCGGACCTGGAGTTGTTCGAGAAGGCTCTGACGGAGCACTCACCCCGCCTCTACATAACCAATTCCGCGCTTCACAATCCCACCGGGGCGACCCTGTCGCCCGTCGTCGCGCACCGCGTCTTGAAGCTTGCCGAACAGCACGATTTGCTCATCGTCGAGGATGACATTTTTGCGGATTTCGAGCAGGAGCCCGCGCCGCGTCTGGCGGCATTCGATGGGCTGGATCGCGTCATCCATATCGGCAGCTTTTCCAAAACCCTGTCGGCGGCGGTTCGGTGCGGCTTCGTCGCCGCGCGTCAGGACTGGATTGAAGAGTTGGTGGATCTCAAGCTCGCCACCTCCTTCGGTGGCGGCTCTTTCTCGGCGGAGCTGGTGCTGGCTTTGCTGAAGGATGGAGCCTATCGCAAACATACCGGCGGCCTGCGCACCCGCCTTGCCGACGCGATGGGGCAGGTCAGCGCCAGACTGAAAAGCCTCGGCCTGACCCCGTGGATCGAACCCAATGCGGGTATGTTCCTCTGGTGCCAACTCCCCGAGGGTCTGGATGCCGCCGATGTGGCGCGGTCCGCGCTCGCGGAAGGTGTCGTGCTGGCTCCCGGCAATGCCTTCAGTCTCAGCCAGGCCGCGAGCGGATTTCTGCGGTTCAATGTCGCGCAGTCTCTCGCCCCCGCCACCTTCTCCGTGCTGGAACGGGCCATGCGGCGAACTGCCAGAGGCCCATAGCGAGCGACAGTATGCGTGAAGTTCTTTGCGAACGGTGAGGAGCAGGCGCTGATCGCGATGCCGATCGCCGGGCTGATGTCGAACGAGCGGGCGGAGATCGTCGCCGCCAAGGCCGACCGGGTGATTGCGGTGATGCACACCGCCGGCTGTACGCTCAACAACGCCTATATGCAGCACTCGCTGCTGGCGCATTCCGGCTCTGCGTATTTCGGACAAGGGCATCGTCGATGTGGAGACGTTCGAGCTGGTGGATCTGTTCCTGCAGGGGAGAGCTGGTGCGCGGGCACCGGTCGATGTGGAAAACAGTGCATCTTAAAATGCTCCCATGAAAAGACAACGGGATATGGCTCTGCCTAGTCACACTTCGAGATGTTATGCCTCGATAGGCGAATGTATTTATTGCGGTGCAAAGGGCCTTCTCACTAAAGAACACATCATCCCCTATTCGGCAGGGGGGCGTTGGATTCTTCCGGAGGCCAGTTGTAGAGACTGCGCCGCGTTGACGAGCGCATTCGAAGGTGAATTTGCCCGCACAATTTTCGAACCGTTACGCATGCTCTACAACATGCCTACTCGCCGTCCCAATGAACGGCCGGCGCATCTCCCATTGAAGGTTAAATACTCCACCAGCCAAGAATGGGAGATTGCTTATGTTGACCGTAGCATTTGCCCCTTCCTTGTCGGTCTGCCCCTTTATCCGATGCCTGACGCTCTGACCGGAATTGTCACGAGCGGGAACCGGAATGCGGCGACTTCCACCATGTGGGTTCGAGGGGCAGGGCTCTGGCAAGATAGAAACGCCCAACTTCAGTGGCTCTGCGAAGCTCTCGGAGCGTCAGATGTGATGCCAACGGCAACATTGCACACCGAACCGTTTTGTCTCACGCTTGCCAAAATTGCTCACTCATTTGCCGTAGCTGAGTTAGGCATCGGTGCCTTTGATCCCTTTCTCACAGGAATGATCCGGCAGCGGGATTTGTCGAGCCGAGCGGAATTTATCGGAGGAGGACATGGAAATGAGATGCCGTCGGATCACCTTCATGTGCTCGAATTTGACACGAATGTGTGCACAAATCCCAATGTCATCGCGGTGCGAATTCGATTGTTGGGGATTCTCGGGACCCCCACTTACTACGTGGCAGCAGGACGGAGAAAATAAGAGTTCTACCCTGAACGTCAGCGTTCAATCGGAACCGCACTAAGAGCCTGAGCGAAAAGGAGTTGAGCGATATCAGCAGGTTGTGATTCCCCTACGTTGTCGAGACGATGGGGAATCGAGATGGCCTGGG
>NZ_JAZHLJ010000091.1:0-12099 GCF_036549495.1 Aurantimonas sp. C2-5-R2 | reverse complement strand
GCTGTCCCCGCATGCCATCCTCCCGATCTCGGTCAGGTCAATGGAATCATAAAACGGGCCGAATGGGGAGGTTTTTCGAGATCTCCAGTTGCCAACAATGAAAGCGCCGCCTCCACCCAACAAACCCTTGACCGAGGCAAGCACCTCACGCACGTCGTGCGCCATCGTCATTACCCCGTATACGCGGATTTGCTGATTGCGGAAGCGGCGTGGTTTCGCACCCGCTTCTGCCGAAGCTGGTTATGTAATTGTTCCAAGTCCGTTTCGATGACAAGGGACGATGGCTGAAATCCCTGTCATCGTCCTTCGCGTCAGGCTGCCCGCCGCAGTTCTTGGGCCGGCTTTACTGATGCCGGCTTGAAATCGGCGACCTGACGAGCGTCGGAATTGCCGCCCCGATGCACCAGACCATCGACCGCCCGCGCGATCTCGTTTCGCGTCAGGCCGATGTCGGCGAGTAGTGCGTCGTCGAGCGAAGAAAGGTCCGCTATCGCCTTTCGCCGCATAATCGGATTGAGTATCACCCGATCGAACCAGTTTACCGCTCTCACCACGGTTCGCCTCAAAAGATTGGGCGTTCGAAGATTGAGTTGTCTCGACATCACATCACCACTGCAATAATAAGATCATTGATCTCGTTGTTTCGAAGAATTTACGTCACCCGAGGGTCCAGCTCGGCGGATCGCTTGCTGGGAACGAAGCTTCCAGTGTTTCGTCCACGAGATCATCGGAACGAACACGAAGCCTCTTCCGCGCGATGCCTGCGGGTGCTTCAATCCGTTCGACGTAAGTTGTACCGAGAGCCGCGGATTGTTGTTGAGAGGTATCTAACTTGATTTTGGTGGGAGCCATTTCCACAAATCCTTGACAGGTGACCTGGCTTGCCGCCGCCCAAAGAGAAGCAACGGCGTTGCACTGGAGGCTCGATGCAGAACGCGACAAGTGCGACTTGTCGCACTCACGCTTGCCTCCGGTCAGTTGAACAGACGACGCCTGTGTCGGCGGACGCTAAATTTTTAGCGCCCGCGAAGAAAACGTGCGGGAGTCACCATGGAATGCAGATAGAATATTAACGCAAGGGAGTTTTTATCATCGATACGTGAATGCATAGCTGATCTTCCTCTCCCTACGTTATAATAAATATATTCTACTATAACATAATTTATAGAATTGCATATTTCAATAAACCCACCAATACCAAAGAATACAATCCGATAGCGAATTGCTATCTCTGGGATGCGTCCGCTATTGCTACCCGGTGTCGTTCTTCAGATTGCTTCAGCCGAAGGCTGCCGCCGTTCCTGTTAGGAACAGCGGCGGCCTTCATCATCGTAGGTTTCGGGACTTCGGCCCGGCGTAACCGTCCTCGACGACAAGACGCGAGGCAGCCGTCAGGCGGCGGACGGACCCGGGTCGTCAATGCCCGTCCGCGACGGCTCAGGCCTGCCTTGCGGCCGGCCGAAGGGAATGATCGTACCGCGATCACGGCGAAGATCGGGCTGATCATCCGGCGTCGTGGGCCGACTGACCCTTAAGCCCGTGTAGCGTGCCGCCTCCGGCTGGTAGGCGACCCTCTCGACCGACACGCTCACCTCAAAGCCATTGGAGCCGATGTAGACGTACCTGTCTCCGACGGACATTCCCAAAAGCACCAAGCCCAATGGCGTGGTGATCGGGAGTGTCATGCCGACGACTTCCCGTTCCCCTTCGTCGACAACAACCCGGGTCTCCATCGTTCCCGTTCCCAGGCGATACACGACCCGGCTGTTGAGCGTCACGACATCCGGAGGAATGTCCTGACCAAAGACCACGACGGAATTCCGCAACTTGTGCCGCAGCGCGGGCACCATGCTATCTCCGTCCGCCAGCGCACGTGATAATTTCGCTTGAAGAATGGTGTAGTCGCGACCCGTCATCAGACATGCGTGATTGATGGACATGAATTGCTCCAGTGAAGCGGAGTGCCGCTCCGATCGAAACGCCAAAGGATTCAAAACCCGCTCGGCTTGGCGTGTGACCGCGTCCAGCCGAACTCAGGACCCAGCGAGCAGGAGACCTGCCCGGTGAATCACGAGGTGTCGAATCATCCGACCTCGTCGCCTTCTGTTGCCAATTCGCGATCACGTGAGAACCAGCGCGGGGTGGTCGGCCTCGCGATTGGGTCGGCAGTCCTGTCGGGCTGCTTGACCGACAGGACCGTCAGCTGATGACGACGGCCATCGCGAGCCGACCACGTGATGGACTGACCTTCGGTCAACCCGATCAAGGCGGCGCCGATCGGGGTCAAGATCGAAACCTTGCCCTGGGCAATATCTGCCTCGACCGGAAAGACGAGCGTCACCTGCCGCTGCTGGCCGTCGTCGGACCGATATTCAAGTGTCGAGCCCATCCGCGCGGTGTTGGGGCGCATAGATCGATCGGAGACGACCCTGGCCCGGTCGAGCTCCGACAGCAGTTCCTCGGCCACATCCGGGATGCGCTCCAGCATCGCAGACGCAAGCTTGCTCAGACGCTCATGGTCACTCTGGCTGACCGTTATCTTCGGTAAACGTTGATTCTTGAAGGTATGACGCATGACGATGCTCTCGCTAAACCCACGGATCACGAACGACGCAGTCTTGCGCCGACGCAACCAATCCGGAAATATCGGAAAGTAAATCCATCCTGCACGTCTGCCGACCTATGTCCGACAGCGTCTGAAGCTTGTGATGGATTTAGTATGACCGTCTCAACCCAGTCTCTGATCGATAAACGACAGAGCTGGGCCTAGGATCCTGCGACCAGGAAATCCCAGTCCTTGATCAGTTCGCGATGGTCGGTCAGATTCGTCATGCAACATATCTGGGTCTTTTGATCGAAGCTGTCAAGGTCGCTCCCGGTCGGCCTGGTTCTCCTACTTGACTTCCGGAAATATTTGGCCAATCTCTTGATGCATGATTACTTATTTGCCTTGCACTCCGCGAGAGCCAAAGCGCCTCAAAGCGGGATCGTAACCCGGACGCGCCCGAAGCCCTAGCTTCGCGTCCGGGTGAGCTAGGCATTTTCCCTCATCCCACTCGTCCGTGTCTGTCGCGTTACGGACGCCGTGCGTTTTCCGCCGGCGCCCCCGACGGCGGGAGTCAGTAATGCTGCAGTTCAATTGTTTATCGGCGGACGTCATCCGCCGGGGTGGCATCGCATTTTGTTTGCGGGCGGCCGGGATGGCTCGTCCCGTCGTTCGACGCGAAAGTCACGGCTTGGTCCCCGTCGTTCCCTCGGCGTTTGACCACATCGACCAGCTTCGCGCTGGCAACGCCCCAAACCTTATAGGCGGCTGGAAGCCAACATTATGGGGGGATCGACGCGTCCTGTACGCGCAGTAACAGTGGGAGCATCAACAGATGAACCAACACGTCCGCAGTCCCGCGGTTGGTCCCCGCAGTCTGGATCAGACACCTCAGAAACAATACGGAGCGATCCCGTACCGCTTTACGCCGGATGGGGACCTTCAGGTGCTTTTGATAACCTCCCGGGACACTGGACGATGGGTCATCCCCAAAGGCTGGCCCATGCAGTGGTTTTCGCCGGCCGAGGCTGCGGCACAGGAAGCCTTCGAGGAGGCGGGCGTCGAGGGCGACATCGAACCCAAGGCGATCGGATCCTTCGAATATCTGAAGCGGCTGAAGTGCGGACGATGCGTGGTCTGCCAGGTCACGGTCTACCCCTTGCATGTCAGGGATGAGCTGGCGGATTGGCCGGAGCGACAGCAGCGATTGCGATCCTGGGTGGCGCCGCAAGTTGCCGCCGACTGTGTCGAGGAAGTGGGTCTGGCCGCTCTTATCCGGGCCATGGGTGAGTGGCTGGCCGGCGCGGACAACGATGAGACATTGCTACGACCATTATGGCTGTCGTCATGAGTGTCGGGATGGCCTTATGGTCATCCGATAACAGGAGCTACGGGACGAGTGCACGGCCGCCTCGAACCCGGACGGCCCCGGCGTGAACCTTTGCGCCGACATCACACCAGGCAACACCGGTCCCGGCTGCGAAAAGGACCGGCTCGGAGCCTTGGTTCGCGCCGATTATGAAAAATACCATCCGGACGACAGCTTTGACGACCTGAAGCGCCGGGCGCGTTTTTCCAAGGAGGACAAGGGACTGCTGCGGGACTGGGTCGCCGTTGCCGAACAGCGCGCTCGTACGGGTTGACGCCCCTGCAGCACACCAGGTGCGGCTCTGCATCGTCCGGACGATGCCCTGGCCCTCTTCACGCCTCGGTCGGTTCCTTGTGCGGTTCGGGGCTGAAGTAATCTTCGAATTTGTTCGGCACGTCCTTCCAGGTATCGGCATCGGCGGGCGTATCGCCCATCATCGCCATGTTCGGCCAGACCGAGGCATATTGCTTGTTCAGCCCGAGCCAGGCATCGGCTCCCGGATCGCTGTCCGGCAGAATGGCCTCGGCCGGGCATTCGGGTTCGCAGACCCCGCAATCGATGCATTCGTCGGGATGAATGACCAGCATGTTGTCGCCGGCATAGAAGCAGTCGACCGGACAGACTTCGACGCAGTCCATGTATTTGCACTTGATGCAGGCTTCGGTGACGACAAAGGTCATCACACCGCCCGCGGCCGATCGAACTCGGGCCTGTAGAACAGGCCGATCCGGATGCTCTGTGCGATGCGCCCGGCCTTCTCGCGGAAAATCGCCGCGAACTCCTCCTCGAACAGCTCGTCGGCGGTCTGAGCAAACAGCACCAGCCATGGCTCGAAGAGCTCGGGCCCGAGACCCTCGACCCGGCTATGAACGGCCAGCGGATTGCCCTTGTAACGGCCGGACGTCAGCATCACCGACGACCAGAAGTCTCGCATCGTCGCAAGGTGCTTGGGCCACGCTTCCGGCGCGATCACGGCCTCGAAGACCGGGCCGAGCACGGGATCGTGGCGAATCCGGACGTAGAATTCATCGACGAGGCGCCCAATGGTCTCGTCATCTACGCGCGCGAAGCGCGTGGTTGGCGAAGAGACGTTGCCCGGAGAAGAGCCTTGCGAAACGGCGGGCATACGCGCCTCCACATTATAAGATGCATTAAAAATGCATCTTATATGCCGCCATTCGGAAAACAAGATGCGAGTGCATGTTTTTGTGAGGACGGCCTCGGCGCCGCTCACTCACGGTTCAGAGACGTTTCAGCCGGCGTTCGCAGGCGGGCAGACCAATCCTCCACGGTCCGCCGCTCAAGCCGTCGCCGAGCCAACGCGCGCCAGCCTTCCGCCAGATGCGGCAAAGCGGCAAGTTGCCCGAGATCGGCGGCGTTCAGCGTGTCGCGGTAGAGAACATGAATGACCCGTTCGAGCGTCCAGCTTTCGATGGGACGATCCACGAGGCTGATGGTATCGCCGACGATGACCCTGCCCTCCTCGAGAACGCGGTAATACCACCCTGTTCGACCGCTCTCCTGAACCCTCCGGGCCATTTCAGGATCGCCGAAACGCTCGTTGAGCCGCCAGCAGGGCTGTCGGCCCTGCGACACCTGGACGAGCGCCGTGCCAAGCCGGTAGACATCGCCAATGCAGACATTGGTTTCGCTCATCCCGGTCGTGGAGATATTCTCGCCGAAAGCACCGACGGCGGTGAGACGCCAAGCCAGGGCGGGAGCATCCACCCGCCACGCGGCATAGTGATCAAACGGATAGTGATGGATGGCTTTCTCCGGGCCGCCATGATTTTTCTTGTTACCCTGTTCGTCGCCGACAAGCCCGGCACGCAAGATGTCGACCGCGCTGTCGGTCCTCTGCTTGTCAATGCCGCTCGGAACCTGACGTCGACCGAGCGGCGCGAGCGTGCCGACGAGCACCCCGCTCACGACAAGACCGTCCGGCGTCACGACGTCGTCCGTGGGAATGTCGGCTCGGCTCCCGCGGGCGTTCGCAGACGGTCCACCACGCGGTCGGCCATCCGCTCGCAGCGCGCACCATCGAAGGGGAACAGCTCGGCGAATGTCGGCGACAGCCGCGCCTGGATCGCCGCCCGCAACAGCCGGCGCGCCCGATGCAGCCGGGTCTTGACCGTTTCCGGCTTGACCGAGAGATGCTCCGCCGTCTCCTCCGTGGTCATGTCCTCGATATCGCGAAGAATGAACACGATGCGGAATGACTCCGGAAGGTCGTCGACCGCCTGTTCCAGAAATGCACGGACCTGACTTCGCGCCACTTCGGCATCCGCAGCAGGCGGTATCAGTGAGGTGGGAAACATGATGACACCCCCTCCTTCACCACTGGCCGCCGCAGAGTCCAGATCGTCCATCGTCGCGAGTGGCCGACGTCGGCGCACACGTCCCATCGCATCGTTGAGCGCGATCCGAGTGAGCCAGGTCGAAAACGACGAGTCATGGCGAAACGTGTGGAGTTTCGTGAAGGCGCGGACATAGGTTTCCTGCACGACGTCTTCGGCCTCGCCGTCGCTATGGAGGACCGCCCGCGCCACGCGAAACAGCCGCTGGTTGTTGCGTTTGATCAGCAGGCGAACGGCGTTCTCGCAGCCTTCAAGAGCAACTTCGACGAGCCTTGCATCGCTCGATCCGTCGAGTTCCGTATGCCGTTCCACGACTGCCGATAGAATGCTCATATCCGCTCCCTTCTTGATTCGGCCGGCAATCATTCGCGCCGGACAAGGCCCTTCGCGAGGATGTCTTCCACCGCCGGAAATCCGGCGAGCGCTGCCTCGGGCAAGGGCATCGGATCGGGATCGGTCGGCGCTATGTCCGATTCGAGCTTTGCCTGGGTTCCCACCTGCGTCCGACCATTCCAGCCTGCTCGTGCGGCACGCAGTAATAGTCGTAGACGCCCGGCTCCGCGAACACAGCGGCAAACGACTCCTCCGGCAGAAGATAACCCGAATCCCAGGGTTTTGCGGGGACCGGAATTCGGCGCGGACGCTGGAACATCGCCGGATGGTAGGCGGTGGCCGTATGCGAATTGCCGGCGTCGCGGTTTGTCCAACGGATGGTCTGGCCAGGCCGGATCAGGACGCCAACCGGATCGAACCAGACATACGAGCCGTCCGCCTTGCCACGCATGGCAATCTCGACGACATCGCCTGCGGCAGCGGCGGCCTCCGCCAACCCCATGACGAGGCCGGCGAGGAATCCCCCGCCGGCCTCCAATACGCTCCGCCTGGTGACGGTCACTGCGCGACCCTCGCCTCATCGGCCGTCGGTACATGCCACAGAACGACATGGGCATGCGGCTCCTCGACGCCGGGATGGCCGGCATTGAAGTAGACATCGACATGGTCGACCGCGCCGCCGGGGGCGGCAAGATCCTCGAAGCGCTTGTCCGGATTGAGGTCCTTGATCGGCAGCATATAGATCGTGCTGACCAGGGCGCCATCGTGGTCATAGGCGAGGAACGGTCCCGCCGGGAGTGTTGCCGGATCAACGAAGAGCTGTCCCATCCCCGGAAGGAAGTCCGGCAGTTTTACCAGCGTGCTCACCTGCTTGTATTCGCCGCCCGGCGGGGACTGCTTAACGTCCGCGGACGCATCCTGTGCCAGGGCCGGCAGCGAGGCGGCGACCAGTATCGCCAGCGTGGCGGAAAGGATTCTCATCGGGGCATCTCCTTGCTTCGAGCGTTCCGCCTGATGCGGTCACGTCGACGCATTGGATGCGGCCTCTGCCGAAAGGTTCCCCAAAGCATCTCAATCCGGCGCATCCGGATCGCGGCTTCGCCCTGATTGGGGCGCCGTTCCTCACGGAACCACCGTCAGCTTCAGCCCGATTTCTCCACCCCGCCCACACACTTTGACCGCGAACCTGTTAGAGGGCAGCATCGTTCAAAACGGCATACACCGCTCGCATGAGGTTCACCTGTGACCAACCGGCCTGTTTCAGCCTATCAGCCTCTTGATTCTGGCGCAGTCCCGCGCTTTGCCGGGCCCTCGACATTCATGCGGCTGCCAATGGCCCGTCCGGGTGGGCGATTGCGGCGACGCGCCGGTCAACCCGGTCGACGCCAGCGAAAGCCTCAAGTCCATCGCTGCTTTCTACCAAAGCCTCCGCGACGCAAAGGCCGTGCCGCTGACCGCCGGCGGCGATCATCTCGTGACGCTGCCAATTCTTCGCGGCATCACCGGCGGCTCGCCGCTGGGTCTCATCCATTTCGACGCCCATTCCGATACCTATGATGCGTTTTTCGGCAACCGCTACAATCATGGCACGCCTTTTCGGCGCGCCATCGAGGAAGGGCTTCTCGATCCGCAGCGCATGGTGCAGATCGGCCTTCGCGGCTCAATCTCGGATGCGACGAACTATGATTTCGCGCGGCAGGCCGGAGTACGGCTGATCTTCATCGAGGAATTGCGGGCACGCGGCGTCGAAAGCGTGATGGAGGAAGCACGAGCTCTCGCCGGGTCCGGCCAGACCTATGTTTCCTTCAACATCGACGTGATCGATCCCGCCTTCGCGCCTGGGACCGGTACGCCGGAGATCGGCGGGATATCGACATTCGAGGCGCAGGCGCTGGTGCGCCTGCTGGCGGGGGTCGATATCGTCGGCGCCGACGTCGTCGAGGTCTCGCCGCCTCTCGACCCAACCGGCCTCACCGCCCTGACCGGGGCGACGATGATGTTTGAGCTCCTTTGCGTGATGGCGGAAGCGGCGGCACGACGCGCGCGTCGGGAAAAGCACCCGCGCTGACAGTCCGGCCTCGACGGCCGTGGTCCCGCCCCGCAACGAATCCAGGCGATAGGACGTCAGCCCGTCGCCGGCACCACCTTGCCCGGGTTGAGAATGCCGTTCGGATCGAGAAACCGCTTCATGGCCACCATCAATCGCAGCTTGCCGCCGCCGCCGAGGGCCGCCATCGGCCCCAGTCGTTTGCTTCCGATCCCGTGTTCCGCCGAAAACGACCCGCCGGCACCGACGATATCGCGGTAGAGAATTGCCTCGACACGCGCATTCGTTTCGGCATTTAGCGGTCCGGCGCGGTCGAGGACAATGTGCAGATTGCCGTCCGCGAGATGGCCGAACACATAAGGCTCGAAGGCCGGATCGAGGGTTGCCAGCCGGGCGACGACGCTCTCCACATACCGCGCGATCTCGGACTGCGGAAGCGACACGTCGAAGGACGGAGCGCCCGGATAGCGACGATAGATGGCGTCGGTGTCTTCGCGAAGCCGCCACAGCTCTGTTTCCTGTCGGCCCGACATAGCGATCACGCCGGTCATGTCCGGATAGCGGTCGAACGCGGTTTCGAAAATTGCTTCGAAGGACGCGCGCAACTCCGATTCGCGACGACCGCCCAGAGACAGCAGGAGAAAAACTGGCGCGGTACGCTTGAGACTCTGATCGGACCAGTTCCACGCGGCGGCGGTCAAATCGAGGAACGATCGCCACAGCGCCTCGGCGGCCCGCAGCTCCCCCACCGGAGCGTCCATGGCCAACCGGATCACGTCGAGAACCGCGGCAACCGAGGGCAGACCGAACAGCGCGGTCGCCGTCGCCAGCGGCACGGGTTCCAGTTTCAGCACGACACGGGTGACAACGCCGAGAGTTCCCTCGCTGCCGACAAACAGATGCTTGAGGTCGTATCCGGCGGCGTTTTTCACCACGCGCGTCATGTCGGAATAGACCGTTCCGTCGACCAGCACCGCCTCGATGCCAAACACCCGGTGCCGCATGACGCCGTTGCGAAAGGCCATGATGCCGCCGGCGTTGGTCGAGATCATCCCGCCGATCGTGGCGGTTCCGCGCGAGGGAATGTCGATACCGGGCTCCAGCCGATGCCGGATCGCGTCTTGTTGCAGGGCTTCCAACGTCACGCCAGCTTCGACCACAGCCACGCGTTCGATTGGATCAAGCCGTTCGATACGGGTCATGCGGCGAAGCGACAGCACGATCTCGCCGGGCCGGGACACGCTTCCGCCGACCAGCCCGGTGCGGCCGCCCTGCGGCACGACCGGCACGCGGTTCTGGTTGCAAAGGGCGAGAACGGCGGCCACCTCATTGGTCGTGGCCGGAGCGACCACGATACCGGCCTTGAGATTGGCACCGTCCTCTCCCGGGTCGAGCGCCTTAACCGCCTCGCCTTCCCGGAGATGGGCGCGCCCGACGATGGAACGCAGCTCGGCGACAAGCTCGGTTGGCACACGCGATAGTTGGTTAGCGGTATCCATCAGGCGCGGCTTTGGCGCGTCAGGCTGGCGACCAGCCGGTCGTTGTCTTCCGCCGTACCGACGGTGACGCGAACATATCGCTCGTAGCCCGGCTCCCGCCAGGCCTTGACGATGATGCCGTCGGCAAGGAGCGCATTTGCCAGTTCGGCGCTGTCCCCGCCGCAATCGAGAAACAGGAAGTTCGTTTGCGACGGCGCGATCCGATATCCGAGCTCGGCGAGGCGCGAGCGAAGCCGCTCCCGCTCGCCCCGGAGCCGGGCGACCGAGGCCTCCATCCAGGCGCGATCGGCAAGGGCGGCGATCGCCGCGACCTGAGCGGCGCCATTGACATTGAACGGCGTTTTCGCGGCGGCGAGTACGCGGGCGATTTCGCCATCCGAGCAGACGGCGTAACCCACGCGCAGCCCCGCCAGCCCGTAGGCTTTCGAGAACGTCCGCAGCACCACATGGGGAACGCTCGCCTCCCCCAGAACCGCGACACCGTAACCGGAGAGCAGAAATACTATGTGTCGAACCTGCCAGGCGATGCCACCATCAGGATGCGCCGCTGCCATCAAGGCCAGATGGATCTGTGAACAGGCGCACCAGCAACTCAAGGAAGAGCTTGGACTCGACCACTTCGAAGGCCGATCCTAGACGGGATTACACCGACATGCCCTGATGACNCGCCGCTGCCATCAAGGCCAGATGGATCTGTGAACAGGCGCACCAGCAACTCAAGGAAGAGCTTGGACTCGACCACTTCGAAGGCCGATCCTAGACGGGATTACACCGACATGCCCTGATGACGATCATCGCCTACGAGGCCGTTTCGAAACCCTGCCAAGACCAGCCTCCATGGTTCACCCGGGACGCCCAAACCCGCGGAAATCGGGTATCATGTCATTGCGGAGCGACCATCCGAGGGGCCTTTGAACCCGCCGCAGTGAGTTTCGAAACGGACACTACGCCTTCCTCCAATCCCGCCGCCTCAAAGCAGCGGGACGGAAAAAAAAGAGTCACAGGTCCGCCGCCACAACCCAGCATGCCGGCGATCAGGCAAGCCATCCTCGATCTCTTCGCACGGCCTCCGCCCCTGCGATGTCCTCATTGTGAAATGCTCATCGCGGAAACCGATAAACCAAGAGTGCCAAAGTAGTGCTAGTTGATCCGACCCGATCTGAAAAATCGTCGTGATTTGACGGGGCCACCCAGGTGGTCCAAAATCGCATTGATCGACCTTTTCAACGCATCAACGGTCGCGAGTAGCGGGCGGCATCGAAAGTGTGCTGGGAATCCAGGTTCCCCTGCTCTTATTGCGCCTCTACGCTCCGCCACGCAGCTTTCGGAAGAGTTTCGATTCCGGGCGGTTCATATCGCGGTATTTTTTCAAGCTCATCCAACATTGTCTCAACTGGAAACGATCCATAGCGCTGGCCTTCAGTGCCGGATGAGTGCCCTTGGATTGCATCAAGCACACTCTCCTGCATACCTGAGCGGCGGCCAACGGTCTTGAAGCGATGTCGCCATCCGTGGTTTGGACTGACATTCGAATCGGTTATTCCGAGGCCTCGCACCCATTCTGCCAGTTTCTCGCCCATCTTCTTGTAGATCGGGTTGGCCGCTGCCCCCCCCTCTGCGTCGTTTAAGATCATAGAACATCGGCCCAGTCGCGTTCGCCTTCGCAAATATCAGAAATCCCTGCTCGATCAGATGAGGATGTACTGGTACGTCACGAAACTGGTTAGTCTTCACGCTTCCCGCTTCGGGCGTAATATGAAACACTCATATGCCATCGATCTGTTTGATATCCTGTCGTCGAAGCTGCGTGATCTCATTTACGCGGGCTCCCGTGTATGCGCAGATCCACGGCACCCATCGCCTAGAGCATCCGGCGAATAATTTGAATCGACGGGTTCCCATTTGATGTTCGGTTTGATTCTCTGTGAGCAGGAGGTGCTTCATGGGAA
>NZ_JAZHLJ010000090.1:0-12171 GCF_036549495.1 Aurantimonas sp. C2-5-R2 | reverse complement strand
GCTTTTGAGACGCGTTGCGGTCGGCGATGATCGCCTCCAGCCGCTGGCGATCTCCGTTTCCAAGGGTAATCGATATTCCATCGCGCATACGTCAGTTTCGCACGCGCCAGCCCAGTGGGGAATCCCCAGAAGGACTCTTCCGTCTCGGCTAATCCACTAGCTATGCGTTTTTAGCGCCTGTCATCTTTCTAACTGCGCATAAAGGGGATCACCGACTTTGGAGATAAGTTTGGAACAGTTCGGGACTCAAAAAATTCTAGGATTGCTGCAGCACACAGATTAGGCGAGAATAGGTCTCGCAAGTTCGTCAAAGCTTTCAATCATAGCCTCAAAGAAATCAACCGCCTCGTCTAAATCCGACTGCTCAACAGCGGTGCTCAAATCACCATGCACCAAGGTATTTCGTAAGCGGACTAATTCATGAAGCTTCTCTTTCGCTAGTTTGGCTGCGGACGCTTGGCGTATTTCGCCAATTACTTTCTTAATCGCGGCGCTTCGGCCGACACCTGGATTGAACGGTTCTGGAAGACCGAGCTTTTCGAATAGCGTTTCCAGTCGATCAGGCGTCGCATTTCCCATCATCAATGTGAACACCTCGGGCATGATCGAAAATTCGTGGGAGTTGGAAAAGCACTGTCCCAATGCATTGGTCAGGCGATCAAAGTT
This sequence comes from Aurantimonas sp. C2-5-R2, assembly GCF_036549495.1. Taxonomy (NCBI): domain Bacteria; kingdom Pseudomonadati; phylum Pseudomonadota; class Alphaproteobacteria; order Hyphomicrobiales; family Aurantimonadaceae; genus Aurantimonas; species Aurantimonas sp. C2-5-R2. The sequence continues at coordinate 11,505 of NZ_JAZHLJ010000090.1, read as the reverse complement.
GAACTTCTGGCCAGCGACCGCTCCAGTCTTTACGTGCTGTAGGATTTGGCTGGACAGGTGAATATGCTGGAGACGAAATTTTTCAGGCAACTCGGAATAGGTCGTGACCCTCGAGACTTTGTGTTCTGCGACGATCGAGGAGAGGTCACGCACGTACGCCTCGAATATCGAATTGGCCTGGACAAAAAGACCGCGGTAGAGAGCTGCTGGTGGGGTGGCTTTGAGCTTTACGGCTTCCCTGAGACGTGCCTTCACGGCCGTATCGTAACCAAACGCCCCCATGAGGTCACCATTTCGTCCAATGATGATTTCAGAGAAAAACTGCCGTACTGCAGCAGTCTGGCGAAGCTCCGCTAGATATGAAAATGCGCGATCCTTCGCGCTATCAAGCTGCGTCATTTGCGATAACGTCTTGAATTGCGCCTTGCACCTTAGAGGCCGTTTCGAAACCCTGCCAAGACCAGCCTCCATGGTTCACCCGGGACGCCCAAACCCGCGGAAATCGGGTATCATGTCATTGCGGAGCGACCATCCGAGGGGCCTTTGAACCCGCCGCAGTGAGTTTCGAAACGGACTCTTAGCAATCCGATCTTTGATCGTGGCGGCCGTGTTGCCGCGACCAACCATCAACTCGTACGTGTCGCTATCCGGTCGCGCCAAATTCATAACCGCTTCCTTTATCGCGGGAGCGGCAGCTCGAATTTCATCGGCGCGATCGAGGAGCCTGAGAAGCGAGATTATCTGCGCATCATAAAGTGGCTTTGACAGCTTGCCCTTGCGCTCACCATCGCCGGGCAAGCGGAAGGCGTCCTCTCCGAAAACCTCGTGGGCAAGGGTTAACGTATCACGAAACTGCCTCTTCGCTGTTTCGATCTCATTTTCCTTCATATTTCGATTGGACTTCATGGTGGAGTCTAGCATCGAGCGAACTGAGCCAGAGATCTTCTCGCCTTCCTGAAATGCAAAGAACCTAAGAACGATTTCAACATCAGTCATTCGCTTATATAGTACATTATTCTTTAGTTCGTCCGTAACGCTTTCATCGGCAAGCGTGTTGTCTTTGTGATCAGGTATACTCCAGGCGTCAGTGAACTTTTTTTCCTTTGAAAGAAAAATTATCATGTCATTGAACGGGCCGGAGTAAAGAGAGTTCCGCAACTCTTGTGCATTCAGGCGTTTCCCGCCCGTATTTAGTCTCTCGAAGACCTGAGCTCTAAGTTCAATGCTGTTATCGTCTCTTCCCGAGGTGTCGGACATCAACGTGATCGCGGAGATCTTAGCGCGCTCTAAGAGTCCGTTTCGAAACTCACTGCGGCGGGTTCAAAGGCCCCTCGGATGGTCGCTCCGCAATGACATGATACCCGATTTCCGCGGGTTTGGGCGTCCCGGGTGAACCATGGAGGCTGGTCTTGGCAGGGTTTCGAAACGGCCTCTAAACCTCGGCGTACAAGTGGCGGCAGCTGTGCGTAGGTGCGACCATTCAGGGCAGCCCATATCTTGAGCCCCTCCAGCTCGAAGCTCCCAGCCCAGAACTCGGAAATCGCATTCAGGCGCTGCTGGCCATCCATGACCTCGAATTTTCCCAGTGTCTTTTCGTAAAGAAAAATCGGCGGGACGGGGATATTCATAATAAAGCTCTCTATGAGCTTACTCTTTTTTTTGTTATCCCACCGAAGACGGCGCTGGTATTCTGGTTTCAGGTTGGTCCATACACGATTTTCGCCGGAACCTCTGATGAAGTCGAGAACATGTGACAGGAAGATGTCGTTCTTCTCTTGCACGACCCTAAGGCGCCCGAATTCAAAGTGCTTTTCAATCTCCTTGTCAGAAGCGCCAGCCGGTATGGCCATATTGCCTACATCAAGCCCCTCGTCATCGTCCTGCAGGCCTTCGATTTCCGCCATTGTTCTCGATCTTCTCTGTTTTTTACGTGGTTTCTAGTGCGCCATGACTTCAATTGAATATGGAAATGAGAGCTATGATGCTGCTCCCAGTGAGCGTACAACTAAGGCCTTCGTGGTTAAGGTGCAAATCGACGTGTTCGAAATTAGGGCACGCCACGGCGTCGCCCCCCATCCCCCCATCCCCCCACTCACCCGCCGCGGCCCTTCTTGCCGCCGCGCTGGCGTTCGAAGGTGTGGGCGCCGCATTGCGGGCAGCCGGCCTCCTTCAGCGCCTCGATGGTGGTGACAGCCTGATCCGCGCCGACCGGAACCAGCGCGGCGCAGGCCTTGCAGCGATAGCGGCGAAGGCGCGGGCGGATTTCGCCGGTATAGATCGCGCCGTCGAAGCGCTGGCCGGCGAGCGGCGAGGCGGTGCGGCTTGTGGTCTCCAACTCGATCAGCTGCCCGACGGAGCCGAGGATCGACGCGCCGCCATAGCGGTTGAAGGACGGGCGCATGCGCAAGACCGCCAAGCCGAGCTCGGTCAGCCGCGCCTGCAGATCGAGCCGGTCGTCGGGGGAAAGATCGGCATAGGATAAGAACACCGGCAGGCCGGGGCCGGCCGCCAGCGCCTCAATGCCGCGCGCGACGAACAGCGCCATGCCGGGCAGCGTATAGGGCGGGTCGGTCGCCATCACGTCGAAGCCGCCTTGCAGCGCCTCCGGCATCGGTTCGCGCATGTCGTGGGCGATCCGCTCGAAGGGAAAGTCGATGCGCGCGGCGCCGCGCTCCAGATGGGCAAGGCGCTCGGGGTCGATCTCCAGCACGGTCAACCGGCGCGGCGCCGCGGAGAGCGCGCGGGCGACGATGCCGATGGCGATCGACAGGGAATCGTCGTCGCCGATCAGCAGAATGCGCCGGCCGGCGAGGGCGCCCGCCTGGTGCATGGCGAAGGCGCGCCGCAGCGCCGTCTCGGCGGTGCAGGGGGCCTGGTCGAGGGTGACGTCGACCTTCGGCCCGTCGGCGAGATGGGTTTCCATCGCCGGCAGCAGCGGCGCGAGGACGGGATCGAGCGTGTCGCCGGCATCGTCCGCCGGGCGGGCGCGCGGGGGCCGGGCCGGACTGCCGGGCGCGGCGGGTTCGGGTTGCGGCGCTTCGAGGCCGAGTTCGTCGCGGGCGAAGGCGCGGCCCGTCGCGGACAGGGCGACGCCCTGGCCGCGCTCGAGAAGCTTCAGGGTTTCCAGCTCGCGGCGGATGGCGCTGACCACGGGCAGCGGCATTCGCACCAGCCGCGCCAGATCGCGCAGCGCCAGCGGGCCGTCGCTTGCTACGATCCGTAGGACCGTCGCGATGCCCTCGCGGCCTTCGCGCAAGCTCGTCGCCTTGGCGACATCGGCGAGGACGTCGGCGGCGGGCGGTGAGGGATCGGCGCGGGGGTGATCGTCAGCGGTCATGGGGCCATAGAGCCGAGCGCGGCGTTTCTGTCCATCGTTGCGACGTGTCTCCCTGTGCCGCAATGGCGGAAAACCCGCTCCGCCGCGCCGTTTTCGCCCGCGATGAGAACCGCGTGCCGGCCGCACAGCGCGATCTGCGGACCGCGCAGCCGGGTCCGGAAAACCCGCAGCGCCGAGAGCTTGGCGGCGAGGGCCGGCGCGCCGATCACTTGGAGCGCCGGGGCAAAGCCGGCGGGCGCGGCCGGGCCGGGCATGTTCGCCGCCGCATAGGGCAGATCCTCGTAGAATTGCACGCCGGCCGGATCGAGCGCGCAGTCGGTGAGGAGGTCCCCCATGGCGAGCCGGACGAGGAGATGGTCGAGATGGCCGCCGATGCCGGCCGGGGCGAACAGCCGGACATCGCCCGTCGCCGGCTCCGGCGAAACGAGGTCCAGAATGCGCGCCGCGAGATCGACGATCTCCCGGCGGAACCGCGCCTCAGCCCGGACGCTTGCCTCCGTCCAGCCGAGCGTGCGGGCGAGTGGCAGGCGGTGGCGGTCTTGCGCGCCGGGGAGGCCGCAATCGCGGCTTTCATAGCCGAGGATGCGCCCGGCTAGCCGGTCCTCGTCCCTGGCGAGCGCGGCAAGCGCGGCGGCCGGCGCCCGCAGCCCGCTCTGATAGGCCTGGTCGGAGAAGATGTTGCAGACGATGCGGCGCCGTCCGTCGCTGCGCTCGTATGCGAGCGTGCCGCCGAGCGATAGCGCCGCGTCGTCCACATGCGGTGACAGGATGAGATCGACCCCGGCGCTGCAATCCGCTTCGACCGGTGGCGGCAGCACGATGGCGAGGCCGCTTCGGACGAGACCGGCAAGGGTGCGCTCCGCGCCGGCCTCTGTGTCGGGCAGCGCGTCGAGCGGTGTTTCGACCGCGAGCTTCGCGGCGAATGCCGTCCTGTCGGGATTTAGCCGCACCATCCGGCCCCCGACGGTTCGCACGCCGTCGGGGGCCGGCGAAAAATGCGGCAGCAGCAGCGCCGTCGCGCCGGGCGGGCTCGGCGCCGCGGCGTCGGTGCCGGTCATTTGATCCCGGCCGGTACGGGGTCATCCGGCAAGCGGGCGTTCGGCTGGCGGTGCTCGGCGGACGGGCAAGCGATCCGCCTCGCCTTGCCCGAGACCACCGCCGCTGCGAGCGCCGCGCGGTCCGGCTTGCCGGCGGCGGTGCGGGGAAAGCGCTTGAGCGTCGCGATCGCTTGCGGCATCGCCCCGCCCCGCTCGGCGACCGCCGCCGCTAGCCGGCCGGGCGCGATCCCGTTGCCCTCGCAAACCAGGGCCAGATAGTCGCGGTCGGGCGCCGAGGGGGCCTGGAGAACGAGGGCGACCGCGTCGCTGACCCCCGGCACGACCCGGGCAGCGCTGATCAGGCAATCGGCCTCGATCGTTTGGCCATTGACCTTTAACCGGGCGTCGCGCCGGCCGAGCAGGCGGATCGTCCCGTCCGGCAGGCGGCGGGCGTTGTCGCCGCTCCGCCAGATGGAAAGCGGCCGCTCCGTGTCGGCGAGGACCGCGTGGCCGAGGTCGAGGACGAGTTCGGCAGTCTCGCCGCCGGACGGGCTGAGGATACGAACGTCGTCGAAAGGCCGGCCGATGACGCCTTCGGGCAGCGCCGCCGGGTCTCCGAATGTCGCGCCGGTTTCGCTGCAGCCGTAATTGCGGCCGAGCGGGCAGCCGAACATCGCCGCGAAATTCGCCGACAGGGCATCGGAGACGGGGCCGGCCCCGGCAATCGCCAGCCGCAACGCGGGAGCGGCTGGCACGTCGCTCCGGCGGGCGGCCGCGACGAGTAGTCGCGCCATCGGGGCGGTGAGGATGACGACAGCGTAGCAACCGGCGAGGAGCGCGCGCGCCAGCCGGCGGGCGTTGAACACCGACGGAACACGGATGATCGCACCCGACGCGACGAGCCCCAGCAGAGCGCCGAAGCCGAAGGAATGGCCGATCGGCGCGGCGACGAGCGCGCGTTCGCCCGCCTGGAATCCGTAGCGGGCGCGGTAGCGCGCCGCCTCGTCGAGGAGGCTCGCGACGCTGCGCGGCGCAAGCTTCGGCGAACCGGTCGAGCCCGAGGTCAGATGGATGATGGCGGCCGGGTCGGCGCCCTCGGCGCGGGCGCGTGCCGAGGCGTGTTCGCCAAGCCGCGACGGCCCTTCGCCGTCCCATCGCCAGTCGGTCTGGTCCGTAAATGTGGCGCTCGCCGAATTTGCACCGGTGGGCGCAACCAGCGGGATGGCCCCGACATCCCAGAGGCCGAGGATCTTCGACAAGAGCGACAGGCCGGTGTCTTCGGCCAGAAGCACCGTGGCGCCAGGTTCCAGCCGGTGCCCGCGCGCGTCCGTCGCTGCGAATGCCGCGGCCATCGCGCGTGTCGCCGCGGCCTGAAAGCTTGGGAAATCGAACGCCGAGCCGCCATCCTCCTCAAAACGGGTCTCGCTGAAAACGTCCGACAATTCCATGAAGCCGGCCTCGGGGCGACCCATCGGGGGTTACGCCGGAACGGCGGATTGGGCGGGCGCGACGCTTGCCGGTGCTCCAGTTCTCAGCGAGGCGATCGCCGCCGCGATGTCGGCGAGCAGCGCTTCATCGCCGAGCAATAGCGTATGGGAAAACCAGATGACCGAACCGGCTGCCACGTCGGCGACCGGTGTCTGCAGGGCGGCATAGTCCGGCGGCGAACCGGCGATGCCGGCAAGTTTCCCGAGCGCGCCGGGCGCGAACATTTCGGTTCGGTGTACAGGCGGGAAGCAACGGAAGGCCGGAATTCCCATCGCCCGCAATTCGGCCGACAGCGCGCCCGCGTCGCGGCCGCCGAAATCGGCCGACTCGAACCAGGCCAGCACCATGTAGCGGCCGTGTCGCTCGACGAAGGGGCGGGTCGCCAGCGGTCGAAGCCCCGCCTCGGCGAGCCGCGCCTCGAAGAACGGCGCCATCAGGTCGCGCCGCGCCATTTCGTCCGGCAGGCGGCGAAGCTGGCCGAGGAGCAGGGCGGCCTGGAACTCGGTCAGCCGCATGTTGGTGGCCGGCATCATATGCCGATAGTCCGTGTCGCCCTTCGGCCGGCCGCAGGAATGCAGCGCGAAGCTTTTGGCCGCGATGTCGGCGCGGTTGGTGACCAGCGCGCCGCCTTCGCCGCAGGTCATCAGCTTGCCGGACTGGAAGCTGACGATCGCCGCGTCGCCGATCGCGCCGAGCGCCTGACCGAAGGCGCGGGCGCCATGGGCATGGGCTGCGTCCTCGACGACCGACAGGCCGTGGCGGCGGGCGATCGCCATGATCTCGAGCATTTCCGCCGCCTGACCGGCCATATGCACCGGCACGATGGCGCGGGTGCGCGGCCCGATCGCCGCTTCGATCAGCGCCACGTCGATATTGAGCGTGTCCGGCTCGACATCGACGGGAATCGGCCAGGCGCCGAGTCTGAGGACCGCTGAGGCCGTGGCGATAAAGGTCGTGGCCGGCACGATGACCTCGTCGCCGGCGCCGATTCCGAGGGCGGCGAGCGCGAGTTCCAGCGCCGCCGTGCCATGGGAGACGGCGCGGACATGGCCCACACCCAGAAACTCGGCGAAAGCCGTCTCGAATCGGTCGCCGACATCGCCATTGCCGCGCCACCAGCGCCGCGACCGCAGCACATCGATCATCGCGGCTTCGTCCGCTTCCTCGAAGCGGGGCCAGGCCGGAATGCGGGAGGCGAAATCGGCGTGCATCGATACCTCGAATGTAACTTTAAGTAGTATTATGGAGGTAACTGCGCGCGTCAAGCGAGTGATCGAAATGCCGCGCGGGCGGCGCCGATGAGCGCGGCATCGACGCCGTGTGGATGCCGGACCGGTGGCGGCAATCCGCCGCTGGTGGTGAACCGTTTGGCGCAGAGATCGAACAAGGGCGACAGGCCGAGGCCGCCGCAAATGGTGAGCCTGTGTGGATCGAACACCCGGGCGAGGATCGCCAATGCCTCGGCGACAGCATCGGCCGCGGGGTCCAGAACCGGATCGCGGATCGATGCTGGAAGCGCGAAGATGTCGAAGGCTTCCGCATCCGACTTGCCCAGCATGCGGCGCAAGGCCCGGCCGGACGCCGCGGCCTGCAGGCAGCCGACCTCGCCGCAGGCGCAGACGAGACCGCTGGCGGCGGGAACCTTGATATGCCCGACCGCCATCGCCGCGCCGCTTCGGCCGGTCAGGAGGCGGCTGTCGACAACCGCGCCACCGCCGATCCCGGTGCCGATCGCGATGGCGACCGTGGTCTCGCGCGCCGTGTCCGGCGTGCCCATCGGATGCGCGGCGAGGGCGGCGGCCGCCGCGTCGTCGAGGATGCGAATGTCGATTCGGCCCAGAAGATCGGGGGGAAGGATCGCCTCGCCCTCATAAGCTGGACGGTTCGGCCAGCGGACCACCCGACCCGCCGCGTCGCAATGGGGCGCCGCCGCGACGGCGACGCGCTCCGGCCGCCCGGCCACTTCCCATGCGTCGGCGATCGTGCGGGCACAGTCCGTCGCCCGAGGCGGTGTCGGGATCGTGCCGATCCGACGGCGGATATCGTCGTTCGGGCCGACCAGCGCCGCCCGCAAAAACGTCCCGCCAAGGTCGACGGCGAGGAGTGCGCTCATCGAAGCGCCGTTTCGATCGCATCGCCGAGTCTGGCTGCAAAGGCGAGGTCTGGTTCCTCTCGCCATCCGGCGGCGGCGCGGTGGTGAAATACGTCGAGCATTGCCACGAAACCCTCCACATGAAGAGCCGGCCCGGGCGTGAATTCGTCGATCTCCGGCCCCTTGCCGCGTCGCCGCAGGGTGACGCGCTGATGCGGGGTCCGGCGCTCGGTCGAGAAACCGAACAGGCCGTGGAGCCGGCAGGCGCCGTCGTCGCCGATTGCGTCGAGCCGAACCACGTCGCCCGGCGTGTCGTCGAGCCAGCGAACCGAGAGATGAACGACGCAGTCTGCAACGCGCAACTCCGCCTCGAACCGGGCGGCGACGCCGGTGGCGCTTGGCATGACCTCTAGCGCTGTCCCGTCGTACCACGCCGCGGGCGCGGTGTGTCCCGTACGGGATTGGCGCGCGAAACGAATGTCCAGCCCGTCGGTACGCCAGCCAAGCGCGGCGCCGGCCAGATCGACAAGGTGTGAGCCGAGATCGGCGAAGACGCCGGTCCAGCCGGGCGAGTCCGCTAGGTGCCAGGCGGTCGCCGGAACGCCGCGATGGCGATGCCAGGTCAGATCGAGCCGCCGGAGCGGGCCGATCGTTGCTGCGCCCTCCAGCCAACGGCGGACGTCGGGGCGGTGACGGCAGGCGACTCCGGCGGCGAGCGCCGCCCCGCCGCGACGGCCGGCGGCTGTCAGGCGCGCCCGGTCGGCGGTGCCACGCAGCACCGGCTTTTCGACCAGGCAGGCGAGGCCGGCCGAGAGAAACGCTTCCGTGTCGTCGACATGGCAAGGGTTCGGCGAAGCGACGACGATGGCCTCGACCGGCGCCGCCAACAGATCCTCGCGCGTCGACACCACCATGGCCTCGGGAAACAGGTCTTGGGCCGTCGCTCGCGCCGCCGGGGCGGGCTCGAGGACGACCGCGACGACGATCCGACCGCCAAGGGCTTCCAGGGCCGGCCGGTAGCAGTTGCGAACCACCCAGCCGGCGCCGCAGAAACCCATTCGAAGAGGAGCAGGCGGGCTCACGGGGCCGCCCGCGCTGCTTCGGGCCGCCCCGCCATCTCCGCCATGACCTCCTGGATGTCGGACAGTTCGCCCTTGGCGAAGACCTGACGGCGAAACATCTCGAATAGTACAAAATCCGATTTATCGTCGAAGAGACCGCCGAATTCGGAGGATTGGAGAGCGCGATCGGGGATGGCGCGCTCACACAGTCCGCGAAACCGGGTGAGGTGACCGCGTGCGGCCTCCGGCATCATCAGCTTCGGCCGTGTGACGATGGCGCGGGCGCGCTCGCCGTAGCGGTGGGCCGCGAAGCGGCGCAGGATCGCCTTGCCGGACGCGCCCGGCGGGCCAACGACCACCGAGGGCGGCAGGGCTTCCAGCAGTTGCCCGAGATCGTCATCGAGATAGGGAACCCGCATTTCGACCGAGGCGGCCATGGAGAGTCGGTCGACCGGCTGCAGATGGCCGCGCTCCAGCGGATCGGCGCGATCGTGGGCAAGAAGGGCATCGCGCAGGATGCCGGTGGTTGCCGCCGCACGCAGCGCCTCGATCCGGGTGAACACGCCTTCGCGCGGCGTCAGCTCGGCCCGGCGCACGCGCCGCAACGCCGTCTCGATGGCAGCGAGCGATCGTTCCGGTGTCCGATAAGCCGCATAACCCCCCATGAGTTCGTCGGCGCCCTCGCCATTCAGGCAGCAGCGGGCGGTCAGGCCGATCCGATGGCAAAGCAGCGCGAAGAGCGGCCCGGCGGCGAGATCGGGTTGTTCCACGGCGCGGAGCGTCGCCGGGATCGCCGCCAGAAACGCGTCGAACGACACAGCGAGGAATTCATGCTCGGCGCCGAGCGATCGGGCAAGCCTTTCGGCGGCGACCGCATCCGGATGATCCGCATTCTCGGCAACGGTGAAGGTCCGTGGCGGGCGACCGGCCTGCTCCGCCACGACCAGTGCCAGCACGGCCGAGTCCAGTCCGCCGGACAGGCTGACGACGATCTCCGTGTCGGCGACGCAATGCCGGCGAACCGCCGCGATCAGAGCGGCTTCGAAGCGTTCGTCCGCTTGCGCTTCCCTTACCCTTGCCGCCGGGGTTGCCGTGGCGGCCCGTGCCGAACCGGCAAAGGTCCGCTGCGGTCCGGTGCGGACGCGGTCCTGCCAGGTCACCGCCATCATGTGACCCGGACGCAGTTCGGTGATGGTCTCGAAGAAGGTGGCGCCGTCGACCGGCGTTCCGAGGACAGCGAAATCAGCAAGGGTTGTCAGGTCGAGGCTTGGCGGCTGCGGCAGGACGACGGCGATCGCTTTCGCCTCGGAGGCGAAGAGGAAGCGGTCGTTGCGCGCGTCGCAATGGAAGGCGAGTGGTTTGATGCCGTGTCGGTCGCGAAGCAGCAGCAGGCGATCGGGAAATCTCACGGCGATCGCGAACATGCCGGTGAGCCGATCCGCCGCGGCCTCGCCCCAGGCGACGAAGGCGGCGAGCACGACTTCCGTGTCGCAACGGCCGCGGAAGCGATGGCCGCGCCGGCTCAGCTCCTCGCGGAGTTCGGCCGCGTTGGTGATTTCGCCGTTGAAGACGACGGCGGTGCCGCTTTCGGGGTCCCGCATCGGCTGCGCGCCATGTTCGGCATCGACGATGGCCAAGCGCGCGGCACCGATCGCGACCCTCCCGTGCACGAATTGGCGGCACGCGTCGGGGCCGCGATGGCGCATCGCCACCAGCAGTTCACGGCAGTCCGGCGCGTCGGCGAAGGAGATGCACCCCGCGATCGCGCACATGCCGGGTTAGCCCGTTCGCCGGCAGGCGGCGATCGCCGCCGCGACCTCGCCGAGCGCGGCGCCATAGCCGGATCCGCCGGGATGCTCGCCCATCCGCCGCGCATGAAGCGCGGGCAGGCGATGAAACGGCAATGCCGGGTAACGGTGATGCTCGAGATGGTAATTGTCGTAATTGACCAGATAGCTCCACAGCGCCGGCGCGCGATAGGAGCGGGTGTTTTCCGTCAGATCGCGGGACGTCGGATCGCGGCCGAGATGCTCCGGCGCGGTCATCAGGAAGTGCAGCGGCGGCGCGATGAGGAAGGCCGGGACGAGCCATCCGAAGACGAGGAGGCGCGGCGCGAGAATGCCGCCGGTGACGATAAGCCCGACGGCGAGCGCGGCGAGCGCCAGATGCTCGGTCCGCGCCCGGGCGAGCGATTTGGCGCCGAACGGACCAGTGCAGCCGCCCCGCGCCAGCATGAACGTCGCGTGCAGGAACGCCGGCAGGCGAGCGGGATCGAAGATATGGAGGAGGATGGCGCGCCGGTTGGTGAAATCCCGGCAGCTTCGATCGAAGACGTCGGCTGGCGTGCCGACATGGCGGTGGTGATGGAGATGGCGGACACGGGTGTCGGTGAAGCTTGCAAGCTTGCCTATCCGGTTGTTACCCACGCCCACTAAATGTGGGGTGCGCCCATTCCCCGGAGTAAAGCCCGTCAAAGGTCGGCGCAGCTGC